>SKIM01000246.1 GCA_007116445.1 Natronohydrobacter sp. | reverse complement strand
GCGCGGCACTCGTCGCACAGTTCCACATGTGCTGCGACTGCCAGGCTGAAGGCTTCGGGCAGCGTTCCTGCCGAATAGGCCATCAGAAGTTTGTCGCTCAGGTGGTGGGTAATCATGGTGGTGTCTTTCTCAGCTCAGATTGTGGCGCAGGCGGTCCAGGGCCAGGCGAATGCGGGATTTGATGGTGCCGAGCGGCAACCCGGTTTCTTCGGCGATCTCACTATGGGACAATTCGCCGAAATAGGCGCGCTCGATCATAATCCTTTGTTTGTCGGGCAATTCGGCAATGGCCGCGCCCAGTTGATCACTTTCCTGTTGCAGCGCCAGAACGTCGAGCTGATCCGGCTCTTCCTCTGGCCCCCAGAACAGATCTTCAGGTTCAGGCCTGCGGTCGCGACGCAGCAAGTCGATCCGGCGGTTGCGGGCGATGGTGAAAATCCATGTTGCCGCACTGGCGCGGGCCGGGTCGAACTGAGCGGCTTTGCTCCAGACCGTGACCATGACATCCTGCGTGCATTCTTCGGCCAATGCGTGATCGGCCCCGGATTTCATCAGAAATGCTTTGACGCGAGGGGCAAAATGGCCGAACAGCTCTGCGAAGGCCTCCGTATCGCGTTTTTCCGCGATTTTCTGAAGAAGGAAAACCCATCTCGTCCCGTCCTTTGGCTTCACTAGTATTCGCCTTTTTCCCGTGCGCAGAAGCGTCTGCGCCTGGGCGACACTATCCGCAGGCAGAACGGCTTGTCGAGGGATCTGGGTGGATTGTGATGCATCAAACATATGTCGCTTACGCGCGGCGGGCGGGGCCGGATCACTCAAGTCTGAGAAAACAGAGATTGAAATCACATATTTTGCGAAATGATCCGCGCTCGGAGCGGCTGCGTAATTCCTCACAGACCAAGACTAAAGGAGGGGCCGCATGCCCTTGGAACTGATCGACACACCTGCGCGCAGCATCGCCGTGATCGGCGGCGGCATTTCTGGGATGGCTGCGGCCTATCTGATGTCGCAGCGCCACCGCGTCACGCTTTTTGAATCCGAGCCGCGTCTGGGCGGGCATGCACGCACGGTGATGGCGGGAAAGCGCGGCGATCAGCCGGTGGATACGGGTTTCATCGTCTTCAACTACGCCAATTACCCGCATCTGACGGCGCTTTTTGACAAGCTCGATGTGCCGGTCTGCAAGTCCAACATGTCCTTCGGGGCGTCCTTCGGGGGTGGGGCGTTTGAATATTCGCTTTCGGGCTTTGACGAGATTTTCGCCACCCGCACCAATCTGGCCAATCCGCGCTACTGGGCCATGATCCGCGACATTTTGCGCTTCAACAAGCGCGGGCTTGCGATTGCGCAGGCCGACCCAAGCTTGAGCATTGGGGGGCTGCTGGAGCGCCTTGGCACCGGGGACTGGTTTCGCGAGCGGTATCTGCTGCCCTTTTCAGGCGCGATCTGGTCGACGCCGACGCAGAAGATCCTCGATTTTCCGGCAACTGCGATGATGGAGTTTTTCCGCAATCACGCGCTTCTGGGCTATGAGGGCCAGCATCAGTGGTACACGGTCAAGGGGGGCTCGATCGAATATGTCACCCGTCTGACCGCATATCTGGAACGTGCAGGCGTGGGTTTGCGCGCAGACTGTCCGGTGCAATCCGTGCGGCGTGCGCCGATGGATGTTTTTGTCAAAACTCACGGGGCCGAGGAAGAGCGTTTCGACGAGGTGATTTTTGCCACCCATTCCGATGTCACGCTTCGGTTGCTGGCCGATCCGAGCGCAGCCGAGGCCAAGGCGCTTGATGCGGTCAAATATCAGAGGAACGACGCGGTGCTGCATTGTGACACAGCCTTCATGCCCAAGCGGCGCAAATGCTGGTCGAGCTGGGTCTATACCGAGCGCGGCCCGGAAGATCGCGAGCGCATTTCGCTGAGTTACTGGATGAATTCGCTGCAGCCGGTCATCGCGCAGGATGATCCGATGTTTGTCACGCTGAACGCCAATCACCCGGTGCGCGAGGACTGCATCTATGACAGTTACAGCTTCGATCATCCGGTCTATGATACGGCCGCACTGGCCGCGCAGAGTGCTGTGCGCGATTTCAACGGCACCAACCGGACCTGGTTCTGCGGGGCCTGGATGCGCAACGGGTTCCATGAGGATGGTTTCGCAAGCGCTGTCGATGTGGCCCGCGCGATGGACGCGCGTGCGCGCAAGCTGGCCTCGGTCGCATGAGCGGGGTGGAACATATCGCGGGCCAGACGTTTCACGGGCGGCGCGGGCCGATTTCCAACCGCTTCACCTATGCGGTGGATTATGTGCTTTATGAACCAGAGGCCATGCTCGATACGCCTCGGCTGATGTCGCGCAACCGCCGCAATCTGGCCGCGCTCTGGGACCGCGATCACGGCGGCGCGCCGGGGCAGGGGCAGGGCTCCGCATGGGTGCGCGAGGTTCTGGCCGCGCATCAGCTTGAGGGCATCAGCGCGGGGCCGTTGCAGCTTCTGACGCAGCCGCGTGTTCTGGGGCATCTGTTCAACCCGGTCAGCTTCTGGCTGTGTCACGACGCGGAAGGCGGCCTGCGCGCTGTGATTGCCGAGGTCAACAATACTTACGGCGACCGCCATTCCTATCTCTGCGTCAAGCCCGACCGTTCGGTGATCACGGCGGCAGATGAATTGCAGGCGCAGAAAATCTTTTATGTCTCGCCGTTTCAGCCGGTCGAGGGGCGCTACAGTTTTCATTTCGACATCCGCCCCGAGGCCGTGTCGATCCGCATCGGTTACCGGCAGGACTCCGAGGCCCCCGGCGCTGGGCTGGTCGCCACGCTGACCGGTGCGCGCCAGCCCCTGCGCAACCGTGCGATCCTGGGCGCGATGGTGGCGCGCATGGGCTCGCGCCGGGTGCTTGCACTGATCCATTGGCAGGCGCTGAAACTCTGGTGGCGCGGTGCGCGTTTTCGCACACGGCCCGCCCCGCCTGCGCAAGAGGTCAGCCAGTGAGTGACGCCGCCCTTATCGACGCGCCCCGGCCCCGGCTCTGGGGCTACAGCCTCTTCGGGGGGCTGTTGGCGATGGCGGGGCTGCCGATCTACATCCACGCTCCGTTTTTCTATGTCGAAACCTATGCAGTGTCGCTGGCCGCGCTAGGCACAGTGCTGTTTCTGCTGCGCGGGCTCGACTTCGTGCAAGACCCGGCGCTGGGCTGGCTGGCGGCGCGGCTGAGTGCCATGCGCGGATTGGCGGTCGCTGTCGCTGCCAGTCTGATGGCAG
>SKIM01000020.1 GCA_007116445.1 Natronohydrobacter sp. | reverse complement strand
TCAAGGGCAGGCCATGGCGATCCGCGATGGCCGCGAGGGCAGGAATGTCCGTGATATAGCCGCCCGGATTGGCAATTGACTCGCAGAAAATGGCGCGGGTGTTCTCGTCAATCGCGGCCTCGACAGCGGCCAGATCATCCGTGTCCACGAAGGTCGCCGACCAGCCGAAGCGGCGGATCGTCTGGCTGAACTGCGTGACCGTGCCGCCATAAAGCCTGTTAGACGTGACAATGTTCAGCCCGGGGCCCATCAGCGGGAAAAGCGCCATGATCTGTGCCGCATGCCCGGACGAGCAGCAGATCGCGCCCGCCCCGCCTTCAAGAGTCGCCATGCGCTCCTGCAAGGCGGCGACAGTCGGGTTGGTCAGGCGCGAATAGATATAGCCCACTTCCTGCAGGTTGAAGAGCGCTGCAGCATGGTCAGCATCGCGAAACACATAGGCCGTATTCTGATAGATCGGCACTTGCCGCGCCCCGGTTGCAGGATCAGGACGCGCACCTGCATGCACTTGCAATGTCTCGAAACCGGGTTGTTTGTCACTCATCGCCATCTCTCCGCGTTTGGCTTTTGCGCAAACGCTAGACGAGCCTTCGTTCAAGGGCAAGCATCGAGTGCAGCCTATCCAGACGCTCAGGGCGGGCTGGTTTCGCTCTTGGCAGGATCAGTCCTGGCGGTTTCGCCTTTGGGCTGATCGCTCTCGGGGGGCTCGGTTGCGGCGGGCGAGGGCAGGGCTTTGGCCTCATCCGGCATCTGCTCGGGCAGTTCTATGGACAGCGTGCCTTCTTCCGGAGCGATCGTGATGCGCGCTTTCGGGTTGAGGGTGGTCAGGATCTCATTCAATTCTTTCTGCGCCCGCAGCACAGTTTCGCGCTGGGTTTCCTGTTTGACCAAAGGTGCTGTATCTTTCGCACCGAACAAAAACTTGAACATGCCTTTTCCCTCTTTTGGTCTGTACGATTTACACGCTCGCAAAGATCATGGAAAGCGGCATTGCTGCAGTGCAGCGGGTTTGGTGCGATCACATGCCTGTCAGACGAAATTTTTGGCGCGTCTCGTCATTCCCACCACAGCGCCCTGCCGGTTGCGGATCGGGCCAAGATAAGTCTGCACGACAGGATGATCCGGGTCCAGACCACCATGCCGGATCAGAAGCGCCGTGATCGCCGCATCTGCTGCGCGCATTGCACCATCCACGATTTTCAATGCGATCCCGATCCGTTTTTTCGGCAATATCGCGACGAAAACCCCTTCCGCGCCTGTCTTGATCGCGGCGGTCCCGGCCATGGCGCGCATCAAATCCGTGCAGGCCCGCGTCTCGCCCGCGACCAGTTCGGGATGCATGATCATCGCCTCGCGCAGGCGCAACATGGCACGGGCGCGCGTATCGCCGCTTTCGCGGGCCCCGGCGAAACGGGCCGCAGCTTGGGCAAGGGCGCGCAGTTCGGTGGCAACATTCGGGGCGGCACAGCCGTCAATGCCACAACCGGGCGAGCGCATCTGCGTGATCTCTTCGAACGTCTTGCGCACAGCCTGCTGAACCGGGTGATCCGGCCGGACATAATCGGCGTCCGCTTTCAGGGCCTGACTCAGCATCAGAAAGCCTGCATGCTTGCCCGAGCAGTTATTGTGCAGCTGGCATGGGCTTTCACTGGCACGGATCAGCCGGTCACGCTCTGGCAGGTCCTGTGGGTCCTGACAGCCGCAGCGCAGGTCGCTTTCCCCCAAGCCAAGATCCGCCAGCCAACGGCCAACGCGGCTGACATGCAGTGCCGCCCCCTGATGCGAGGCGCAGGCCAGCGCCAGATGCGCCCCGGTCAGATCCCGCCCTACGCCAGTTTCCAAGAGTGGCAGGGCCTGGATCATCTTGCAGCTGGAGCGCGGATAGATCAGCGCCTCTGCGCGTCCCCAGGTTTCGATTGTCTCGCCCGTGTCGCGCGCGACCACAGCATGCCCATGGTGCAGGCTTTCCAGAATATCCCCGCGCCAAAGCCCGATCATTGGCGCAGCCCCTTGGTCGATTGGCGCGACATTCGGCGCGATCTTGCTCATTTCAATCTCTTTCCTTCACACCCTGCTCACGCCTGTGCGATTTTTCGCCATGAAGGCTTTGAATTTCCATTATCATGAAGTTACAACGCTGTGGAAGGTTTGGCGCGATCCTGCCCTTAATGAGCGGGGTCGTGCGAATAACGGACCAGGTTAATCGGAGGCAAGCAGCAGATGGGATCACAAGGTCAATTCAAAGCGAAAGTTGCCTTGGCGGCCGCATTGGTTCTAACGGGTCCTGGTCTGAGCGCACAGGCGCAGGAATCCACCAATCGGGTCGCAGCCGAAACCGATTGGAGCGTTTTCGTCGAAACCAGCCCGACCAAGGAATGCTGGGCTGTCTCTGCCCCGCGCGAAACTGTCAATACCCGTGGTGGTCAGCCTGTGCAGGTGCGCCGCGGGGATATCCTGCTCTTCGCGACCTATCGGCCCGGGCGCGACACGCCAGAGATTTCTTTCACTGGCGGATATCCTTTCGCACCAGATTCGACAGTTGATGTGTCCATCGGGAATAACGATTTCCAGCTGTTCGTTGATGGACAATGGGCTTGGGCCGGGTCGCCCGAAGATGATCGCCGTTTGCTCGCCGCCATGCGGGCCGGGGCAGAGGCCGTCCTTTCTGCACGCTCGTCACGCGGCACAAATACCCGCGACACATTCTCGCTTTTCGGCTTTACGGCAGCCTCTGAAGAAGCCGCCCGTCAATGCGCTGACTAAGCGTCGCGAGGATTCGGAGGTAGGGGTTGGACCCTCAGGATACATGACTGTGTCGTTGTTATCGCCGCCGTGGATGGAAGCAATGTCGCTATGACTGTGTGTGCCGCAACGACATTATGGTATCGTTAGCCGTCAGTTTATTGGCGACCGATGCGGTTGTCCTTCCGGATCAGACCCGCTTTTGCCTGTCAGACCGCATCGCCCGCATATTGCTGCAAGACCTCCAGCGAGACGATGTCGAGCGCGCGCAGATGGGTCGCGTTCAAGCGCACTTTGGGCGCTACACCTTCGTGATGGGCCTGCAGGAAGCGACTTGCACATAGACACCAATTATCCCCGGGTTTCAGGCCTGGAAACTGGTATTCCGGACGCGGGGTGCTCAGATCATTGCCAAGATATTTCGAATAGGCCAGAAATTCGGCGGTCATGATCGCGCAGACAGTGTGACTGCCCTGATCCTGCGCGCAGGTATCACAATGCCCATTGCGGAAAAACCCTGTCACTG
>SKIM01000301.1 GCA_007116445.1 Natronohydrobacter sp. | reverse complement strand
GCCAGATCATAGGCCCGCTGGAATTCTCCGTTTGAGAGTGCATTGCGCACCAGAAAAATCCGCCGCCGCGCCCAGTCCTCGGGATTGCCGAGGCCCGCCTCGTCGCGCGACTGCGCCAGAATGATTTCTGCTGCGCCATCGATATTTCCAGCGCGCATGCGAAATTCGAACCGGTCATGCATCAGGCCGGGGTCGTTCTGCAGCGCTTCGGGCACCGCAGCGATGAAGCCGGTCACCCCGTCTTCATTATTCTGCATCGCAATCCGCGCGCGCGCCACGGCGCGGGGGGCTTCGGGCAGACGCTCGAGATGGCGCAGCGCCCCGTCCGTTTCGCGCCGCCATAGGAGCATATCGACGCGGGCCGCATGATACGGGGCCAGTGCCGTCTCGAACTGGCGCAGCAGACGCAGTTCGTTTTCCCCGTTCAGTGATGCGTCCTGCCAGAGCTGCTGCGCAAGTTCCGTCGCCTTGGTCACCTGTCCCTGAGCATGAAGCGCAAAAACCTGTGCGATCATGCCCGCTTCGGTGATCGGCGGATGCAGCGCGAAAAAATCGATGATTTCTTGCGGGCCGCGCGTTGCAATCAATGCCTCCGCGCGGCGCTGTATGGTGATATTCAGCGGCCAGTCCCGCTTTTCATTCAGAAAATCCTTGAACTCCGCCAGCGTGCCATGGCTCGCGCGCAAAGCCCGCCAGCGGATCAGATCGGCGGCAACTGGGTGCAAGCCCTCGACCCGTTGAAGCGCGCGGTCGATATCTCCGGCTTCCGCAGCGGTCATTGCGCTGCCCAGAATGCCTGCGACGCGCGACGGCGGCGGGCTGCTTTGACCATGGGCGGCGCCTGTTGTCCAAAGTGCCAGACCGAGGATCGCCGCGCCGCGGAACAGCTTTCCGGAGAGCTTCTGCTGCATAAGCCGCCTTCTTTTCACCTTGAAAATCTGTGGTGATCGTTCTAACCGCCACGGATCGAGCATCAAGACACTTTCGCGCAATCGCGGTCTTGGTCGGCAGGAATGTGTCAGTCGAAGGGGAACGCAGATGCAGCTCAGAGGGTCGATGCCAGCTTTGGTCACACCGCTGAAAGATGATGCGCTGGATCTCGATGCGCTGCATGCGCTGGTCGATTGGCAGATTTCCGAAGGGTCGCATGGTCTGGTCCCGGTTGGCACTACAGGCGAAAGTCCGACGCTCAGCCATGACGAACATAAGCGCGTGATCGAGGAAGTGGTGCAGGTGACGGCCGGTCGCGTGCCGGTGATTGCGGGGACGGGGTCGAACAACACCAAGGAAGCCATCGGCTTCATCCGCCACGCCGAGCGCGTTGGGGCGGATGCGGCGCTGGTTGTCACGCCCTATTACAACAAGCCCACGCAGGAAGGGCTGATCGCGCATTTCAAGGCGGTGCATGACTGCTGCGATCTGCCGATCATCATCTACAATATTCCTGGCCGCTCAGTCGTCGATATGATGCCGGACACGATGGGGCGACTGGCAGAGTTGCCGCGCATCATTGGTGTGAAGGACGCGACTGGCAAGCTTGAGCGTGTCAGCTTGCAGCGGATGAGCTGTGGGCCTGATTTTGTGCAGCTCTCGGGCGAAGATGCGACCGCACCCGGTTTCAACGCGCAAGGCGGAGTGGGCTGCATTTCGGTCACAGCCAATGTCGCGCCGAAGCTTTGTGCGGCATTTCAGGAAGCCAGCCTGGCCGGGGACCACGCCCGCGCCTTGGCGCTGCATGATCTGTTGATGCCCCTGCATGTTGCGATCTTCGTGGAGCCGGGCCTCGTCGGGGCGAAATATGGCCTGTCGCGCTTGGGGAAATGCGGCGAAGAGGTGCGCTTGCCGCTGGTCGGATTAAGCGATGCGGCCAAGGCCCAGATGGATGCAGCCATGCGCCATGCTGGTCTGATCAATTAAGCACCTCGCCCGCCAGACTTGCGCGATCTATATCGACCCAAACCAATCGATGGCGCGTGGGCGGGCTGTCAGCAGCGCCGAGATAGGCATATTCCGGCACATCCGGGTGAGGCCAGAACACGCCTGATCCCGTGACGCGCAGTCCGACCGATGGCAGAATATAGCTGACGCGCAGATTGCCCGGCCCGCGGTCCTGCGGCCAATGGACCGTATCAAGCTCTGGCGGGCCAAGATGGGCGCGATCCTTCTGGGTATGCGCTGCGTGTCGCGCGCCGTCACTCGAGGGTTGCGGATCCTGCAGGCGCGGATGGGTCAGCAGCGCGCGCATCGCCTGATGCAGCCCGTCGCCGTCATGCGGGTCGAGATTGCTGCCCCCCATGACGACCAGAGGCCCTGCTGGGGGCGGCACAGCAAGGCGGGCGTCGAGATAGGCGGTCCAAAACGCTGTCTCATCGTGATTGCGCAGCCGGTTGGTGTGGTGCGCATCGCCAAAGACCGGCGGTCCCGCCTGATAGATCAGCAGATGCAGCCTCTGCCCCGAGTCCAGGATCACAGGCACGTCCCAATGTCCTGTGCTCGACAGCCGCTGCGTCCTGCGCCAGGCGTCATCTCGCTCGGGGATCAGGCTGTCAGGCAGGTCACGCCACAGAAAATCCGAGAAATCGCGCAGTTCTGGCAGATCGACGGGATATCTCGTCAAGAGTGCGAGTGCGCCCGAACCGGCGAATCTGCCGTAGCCTTGGGCGTCATCCGGGCCTGTCCTCGCGCGCGGGCTCTGTGCCTGCGCCGGATGGCGCAGCCCTGCGTTCGAAGGGCGCGCGAAGAAGTGCTGGAAATCGTGCCCGTGTTCGGCCACCAGATCGCGTAGCGCGCCGAGTGCAGCAAGACTGTGGTCATAATCTAGGCCCGAGAGCACGAGAATATCCGGTCTGACATGTGCGATAAGCCGTGCGGTGCTCGTCGCGGCCTGCGTCGGAGCGAGGATGTCGCGCAGCGCGTAGCCTGGTCCCCGGCCACCCAGGTCGATGCGCCAGAAAGCCAACCGGATATCCTGCGCCGCAGCTGGGGGCAGCGCGACGCAGAAACCAGCAAGCGCGGCAATCAGGAATAGGCAGAGCGCGCGGGCGCTGGCACCGCGTCCTGAGCTTCGGCAATCCGGCGGCGCTGGGCGCGCACCAGTTGCGCGATGCGATTCATCGCAACCCCCCGGATGATCAGATTGACCGGAATGAACGCCCAGAGCGAAACCCCCCATACAAGTGCCAGCGGTGTCTCCAGCGTCATCGGCTGCACCAGCAGCGTCGAGATATGCAGAAGCACTGGCAGCGAGAATGGCAGAATAATGCCTAACAAGATGTTAACCTGCGCGTCGCGTTCGAGCCTTTGAACGACGTCAGTTCCTTTGGTTGGATCGAAATTCGGTAGATTGACCCAGACATTGAAGGCAATGTCCTTGCGCGGCCAGCGTCCCATAATCGTCATCGCAGCAAACGCTGCCAGCCCTGCAATCGCCATGAAATAAGCCGTTGAGGCGGCGGCTGCGACATTGACCACATGTTCGGCGGGCAAGCCCTGTGGCAGCGATGACACCAGCAGACGCACCGGGCTGAAGGGGAAGTCCAGTATTTGCCCCAGTTGCATCGCGATAGCGGAAAGCATAGATATTTCATTTGTTTGCATGATGATCGAGCGCTGCATCAGCGTCACGGTAATGACGATGAGTGCAAGGATCAGGAAGCGCGAACGATTGTAGGGCTTGGCGTCCCGGAACTCGATCAGCCCTGGATATGAAGCGGAGTATTCTGTCAGCACGACGATTGCTGCAAGGATCGCCAAAAGCGTGATCGCTTGCGCAGCATCCTGAGAGATCCCCGGCAGCAGAAGCGCAGGGGTCAGGATCAGGAGTCCGACGAAAACACCACGTAAAATGAATTGCACCACATGTGACATATAAAATCTGCTGCCTTGTCGTAGCGCTGATTTATCGACAGAAGTCGATTGCGCCGTTTTTTTTTCCCGCTTCCCTTTGGAAAGCGCCTGCCTCATTGTTGACACAATGTTGCCCATGTCGCGCCACCTTCGCAATAGCCAAGGTCAGGATGAGGGAGAGGCACGGCTATTTCGAGAAGAAACTGTCGCGAGTTTGCATCAAATTCGTGAAAAAAAAGCGGCACCTCGCTGAGATGCCGCAGGTCAATGACTTTATTTTTGGGCCTTAGACCCAGGGACGTGCCTGTGCCGCCATGGTTTCGAAACTATCAATTGCAGATACTTTTTCGAGCGTCAGGGCAATATCGTCGAGCCCGTTGAGCAGACAGTGCTTCTTGAACGCGTCGATTTCGAACGTGAAGACCTGTCCGTCGGCACTGGTCACGGTCTGTGATTCGAGATCGATCGCGATACGGGCGTTTTCGCCTTTGCGCGCGTCTTCCATCAGAATATCGACCTGGTCTTGTGGCAGAACGATGGGCAGCATGCCGTTCTTGAAGCAGTTGCCATAAAAAATATCGGCAAAACTGGTCGAGATGATGACCTTGATGCCGAAATCCGCCAGCGCCCAAGGCGCATGTTCGCGTGACGACCCGCAGCCGAAATTATCGCCAGCGATGAGGATCTGCGCATTGCGATAGGCCGGTTGGTTGAGCACGAATTCCGGTATTTCGCGCCCGTCCTGCGTGTAGCGCATTTCGTCAAACAGGTTCTTCCCAAGGCCCGAGCGTTGGATCGTCTTGAGGAACTGTTTGGGGATGATCATATCCGTGTCGATATTGACCAGCGGCATAGGGGCTGAGATGCCTGTCAGCGGGGTGAATTTTTCCATTTACGGTCTCCTGTCCAAGGCACCGGAGCTTTGCCCCGGACCCCAGAATATTTTGAACAAGAAAATCAGGCGGGTTCTGCCATCACTTCGCGAATATCAGTCAGCCGGCCCGTCAGTGCGGCAGCAGCGGCCATTGCCGGGGACATCAGATGCGTGCGTCCGCCGCGTCCCTGACGGCCCTCGAAATTGCGGTTCGAGGTGGCCGCGCAGCGCTCGCCGGGGCTGAGCTGATCAGGATTCATCGCAAGGCACATCGAGCAACCTGCCAGCCGCCATTCAAAGCCCGCATCGATGAAGATCTGCGCGAGCCCTTCTTCTTCGGCCTGCGCCCGCACGAGGCCGGAGCCCGGCACCACCATCGCGCGTTTGACAGCGATTTTCTTGCCCTTCAGAACAGCGGCCGCTGCACGCAGGTCTTCGATCCGGCCATTGGTGCAGGAGCCGATGAAAACAGTATCAATCTCGATATCGGTCAGTTTCTGGCCCGGCGTCAGGCCCATATAGTCCAGCGCGCGGCGCGCGGCTTCGACTTTGCCGCCTGTGAAGCTCTCCGGATCGGGCACAGTGGCCGTGATCGGCAACACATCTTCGGGCGAGGTGCCCCATGTGACAACAGGTGCGATATCTTCGCCGCGCAGCGTCACGACCTTGTCCCAGACCGCATCGGGATCGGATTTCAGCGTCTTCCACCAGGCAAGTGCGGCGTCCCATTGCGCGCCTTTAGGCGCGTGCGGACGCCCCTGAACATATTGAAATGTTTTTTCATCAGGCGCAATAAGCCCGGCCCGCGCGCCGCCCTCGATCGCCATGTTGCACACGGTCATGCGGCCTTCCATCGACAGTTCTTCGATGGCCTGACCGCAATATTCGATCACATAGCCAGTGCCGCCCGCAGTGCCGGTTGCGCCGATCACCGAAAGCGTGATGTCTTTTGCCGTGACACCGGGGCGCAGGGAGCCGGTGATTTCGACCTTCATGTTCTTCGATTTCTTCTGGATCAGGGTCTGGGTGGCGAGCACATGCTCCACTTCAGACGTGCCGATACCATGCGCGAGCGCGCCGAAAGCGCCATGCGTCGCCGTGTGGCTGTCGCCGCAGACGACTGTCATCCCCGGCAAGGTCCAGCCCTGTTCAGGGCCGACAATATGCACGATCCCCTGACGGATATCCGAGACGGGATAGTAATTCACGCCGAATTCACGCGCGTTCTGGTCGAGCGCTTCGACCTGGATACGCGATTCCTCGTTCTCGATTCCCTGTGCGCGGTCAGGCGTGGTCGGCACGTTGTGGTCAGGCACCGCAATGGTCTTTTCAGGTGCACGCACACGGCGGCCCGTCATGCGCAGCCCTTCGAAGGCTTGCGGGCTGGTCACTTCGTGAACCAGATGGCGGTCGATATAGAGCAGGCAGGTGCCGTTGTCGTCTTCATGGACAACATGGGCATCCCAGATCTTGTCATAGAGGGTCTTTGGCATGGCAGAAATTCCTTGGCTGACGGTTAGGCTGGCAAAACAGATGCGGCCCTGACGGCTGCAGGAGCACAGTCAGCGCTGACGTGCCAGAACCGAACGGTTCTCTCGGGTGAAGCGCTGCGGCAGGCGCGCATGGTCAGCCATATCGAAGAAACGAGTCATGTTTCGCGTATAGCGCTCTCGTCCTTGCGGATCAATGGGCAGCACATGCCTGGTACTCAGCGGCTTGCCCAAGCTGCAAGGCGCAACCGATTGAACTCGGCGCGGCGGGATGTTATCTTTGTGACCTCTGGTGCCGGGGATATGCGGCACGATCAACACGGGGAAAACTCCTGTCTCACTCTGATCCAGAAACCGGCCTTCCGGTCGGATTGCGCGCCGAACGCTCCGCGACATCCGAATTCTCGCCCGAAGATCTGCTCGGCGCCGTCGTGGGCCTTGTCGATGATGAAAAAGCCGAGGATGTCGTGCAGATCGATCTGCGCGGACGCTCCAATATGGCGGATTATATGGTCATCTGCTCGGGCCGCTCCAGTCGCCATGTCGCTGCGATATCGCAAAAGCTGATTGATCGGCTCAAGGAGCGCTTCAAGCTTTCGGCGCGCTCCGAAGGCAAGGATGTCGGTGATTGGGTGCTGATCGACACAGGTGATGTCGTGGTGCATGTCTTCCGGCCTGAAGTGCGCGAATTTTACCAGCTTGAAAAAATGTGGCTCGATGCGGGTGGCGCGGCGACGATCTGATGCGCGTGCATATCTGTGCTGTCGGGCGCATTCGAAAAGGCCCTGAGCGCGCGTTGATAGATGACTATCTGACCCGCTTTGACCGGACCGGGCGCGCCTTGTCGCTTGGTCCCTGTATCGAACACGAAGTCGATGAACGCAAAGCCACCGAGCCGGCCTCACAGGCGCGGGCGCTGGAGCGGGTGCTGGCCGGCGGAGCGCTGATCGTGGCCCTCGATGAGCGCGGCGAGATGCGCAGCTCGCGCGAGTTTGCGCAAGACATCGCAGGATGGCGCGACAGTGGTGTGAGTGATCTGGCCTTCGTGATCGGGGGGGCGGATGGACTTGACCCGGATCTGCGGAACGCAGCGGGCAAGCTTTTGGCTTTCGGGCCAATGGTCTGGCCGCATATGCTGGCGCGGGTCATGCTGTCCGAACAGATCTACCGGGCGGCCACGATCCTGGCAGGCAGCCCCTATCATCGCGACTGATTGGTCAGCGCCGCACCATCAGAAACGGCCAGAGCTGACTGCTCTGGCCGCGTGCGGGACAGGGGAGGGGGCCCTGCCCGAAGAAGACCGGCATGAGGGGCTACCAGTCATCCGCATTGCGCGCCCCGAATTTCTCCACGAGGAAATCGATCAGCGCGCGCACCTTGGGTTGTGTGTAGCGGCCGGAAGGATAGACCGCGTAGAGGCTTTGGATATCGCGGGGCAGTTCGGGCATCACGTCTTCCACCAGACCGCTTCGCATCGCCGGTGCATAGAGAAAGCTGGGCAAATAGGCGATTCCAAGCCCATTGATGGCGGCATTGAGCAGCGATTGGCCGTCATTGACGGAAAACCATGAGGCCGAGCGCACCTGACGTTGTTCGCCCGAGGGCGCGGTGATTTTCCAGACCGAACTTGCGGCATTATGCGAGTAATAGAGCAATCGGTGCTCATTGAGATCGTCAATGCGGCCAGGACGGCCGTGATCCGCGAGGTATTTTGGCGCCGCGATCAGGCGCTGGGTGGCCTGGCAGATCTTGCGGGCGCGCAGGCTGGAATCGTCCATCTCGCCCATGCGGATCGCGATATCAAAGCCTTCGGAGATCAGTTCGACATAGCGGTTTTTCAGCACCATGTTCACCGACACTTCGGGGTAACGATTGAGGAATTCGCCGAGCACCGGCGACAGATGCGTGGCGCCGAAATCCGTGGGCACAGCCATGCGAAGAATACCTGACGGGGCCGATTGCATGGCCGTGACCAGATTGTCGGCCTCGCCTGCGTCATTGAGCACACGGCGCGCACGGTCATAATAGGCAAGCCCGATATCTGTGGGGCTGACGCGCCGCGTCGTTCGATTGAGCAAGCGCGCCCCGAGCCGCGCCTCAAGCGCTGAAACATGTTTGGAGACAGCGGATTTCGAAATCCCCATCTTGCGCGCGGCATCGGTGAACCCGCCCTGGTCCACGACAGTCGCAAATGCCTCCATTTCGGTCAGTCTGTCCATAACCTGGCCTTGTCATAGCTGTCTTGTTAGATCACACTCTCTTGCAAAATTCGGGCAAGATTGCGGTCGTGACTGGTCATGACTGAGACAATCGGTCAGTTCGGACGTTATTTTTTCGCCGAAACCCAATGGGTTAACGTTAATATTGGTTAACTCGCGGGATGGCCCGGAGCAGTCCGAAGCGCCGTCTACAGCGCTAACGCAGATGTCGCGCGGGCGGGCTGGGCTTGTCCGCATCGACGTGCATGCGGCGCATATTGCGCCGCGCTGCATGGCGCACGGCCGCCGGAAGGATCAGCACTGCGCCGAAGAACAGCGCTGCATAGCCGAGCAGTGCGAGAGCCAGATTGGGCCGCACTGCGCCCGCCACCATGGCCAATTGCAGGCCAAGCGCGACGAGTATCACGATCACAGCACCAAACAGATGACGCATTCGGCCTGTCTCCTTCACCGGTGCAGCCAGCACCAGCTGGTCTGTCCGGGGCGTTGCGTAAAGGACGGGGGCATGTCCTTGTCGCAGATCCCTGCCATTGCCTGCGGGCAGCGTGGGTGGAAGCGGCAGCCCGCTGGCGGGTTGATCAGGCTTGGCGGTTCGCTGTCGGGCACTGGCCGCTCGCGGGTTGCATTCTCGGGGTCCGGGTCGGAAATCGCTGCAAGAAGTGCCTTGGTGTAGGGGTGCTGCGGTGCGTCGAGCAGCGCCTGAGTCGGCCCGGTTTCGACAAAGCGGCCCGCATACATGACGAAAATCCGGTTGGCGAAATGGCGCACGGTTGCAAGGTTATGCGTGACAAAGATCAGCGTCAGGCCGCGCGTCTGCTGGATCTTGCGCAGCAGCCGCAGAATGCCTGCGCTGACCGAGGCATCGAGCATCGAAACCGGCTCATCCGCGATGATCAGCGCAGGCTCGAGGATCAAGGCGCGCGCAATCACCACGCGTTGTTGTTGCCCGCCTGACAGCATATGCGGGAATTTGCCCAGAAATTCCTGCGCCGGGGTCAGACCGACTTCCTCCAGCGCGGCCAGCACGCGCGCGGTGACATTGCTCAGCCCATGCACTTTCAAAGGCTCCGCGAGGATCGTGGCCACATCCATGAAAGGTGGCAATGCGCCATAGGGGTCTTGCTGGACATAGCCCACAGTGCGCCGCAGATGGCGCTGTCCTTCCGCATCCATTGTGCCAAGTGCACGCCCGTCAATGGTGATGCTGCCTTCTGTCGGCAGATCGAGCCCCAGAAGTGTGCGCACCAGCGTGGACTTGCCGCAACCGGATTCGCCCACAACGGCCACGGCCTCGCCACGCGCCAGATGGAAGCTGACCCCATCGAGCGCCTGCACAGTGCCCGCGCGCAGGAAGCCCCATTTTCGCAGGGTGAAATGCGTTTTCAAATCCCGAATATCGAGCACATCACCTGTGGCAGCGTCGGTTCCGGCCCCGCTTTCCCGCGCCGTCTCGCCTTCTGGTAACCAGCAGCGTTTCCGCCGCCCGTCCGCGTGCTGCATCTCGGGCGGCATTTGCGCACACTTGTCGAAGCGCTGCGCGCAACGGGGCGCGAAGCGGCATCCCGCGGGCGGGTTGATCAGGGGCGGTGGCGTGCCTTCCAGATGCAGCGGCTCAGCCAGGTCATGCAGCCGCGGCACGCTCGCCATCAAAGCCTGACCGTAGGGATGCACAGGCGCGCGGAAGAAATCGCGCGCAGGGCTGAATTCGACGATCTGGCCCGCATACATCACGGCCACATGATCAGCGAGTTCGCTTGATGTGCCGACATCATGCGTGATCAGCACGAAACTGGTGCCGGTTTCGCGCTTGATGCGTTTGAGCGTGTTCATGATGCTCGCCTGCGTCAGCAGATCGAGCGCCGATGTGGGCTCATCAAGGATGACCAGATCGGGCTTGGTGATCAGCGCCATGGCGAGTACGACGCGCTGGCGCATGCCGCCTGACAGCTCGAACGGGTAGCGCTGCATGAAATCGGCCGAGACACCCACCTGCACCAGAGCAGCCGCCGCTGCGTCCAGCGCGGCGGCACGCGCGATACCGCGATGCGCGATCAGCGGTTCGGCCACCTGCTCGCCGACACGCACGACCGGGTTGAGCGCGTTCATCGCCGCCTGCATCACGATGGCGACACGCGACCAGCGGATGTCGCGCCGGAAGGCTTCGTCCGAGAGCGGCATGACATCGCGCCCGTCGATCCGAACCGTGCCGGAATACTGCGCGACATTGCGCGGCAAAAGCCGCAACAATGCGCGGCTGAGCGATGTCTTGCCACAGCCGGATTCGCCCAGGACCACCATCGCCTCGCCCCGCGCGAGGCTGAAGGACACTCCGTCAAGCGCCTGCATCACGCCGCCTTGCGTACGGTAATGCAGCCGCAGATCCTCGACTTCCAGCAGGGGCGCGCTCATGTTGACCTCAGACGCGGGTTGAAGATACGGTCAAGGGCAAAGCCGAACAGCGCAAATCCCAGCCCTGTCAGCATCAGCAAGAAGGCCGGGGCGATGACCCAGTAATAAAACCCGTTGAACAGCGCGCCCTGGGTCTGCGCATCGTTCAGAACCTTGCCCCAGGTCGGCAGAACCGGATCGCCCAGACCCAGCACGGCCAGCGAGGCTTCGAGGAAGACATAAGTCGGGATCAGCGTCACGAAAGACGGGATCAGCACCGGCAGGATGCGCGGGATCATGTAGCGGATCACGATGCGCATGTTGGATGCGCCATAAGCGCGCGCGGCCTCGATATAGGGGGCGCGGCGCAAGGGCAGCAGCATGGCGCGATACATCTTGATCGACGCACTGAAAATGCCCAGCGCGATCACCACGCCCAGCATCAGCCAGATACTGGTGGAATAAAGTGTGCCGACCATCACCAGAATGGGCAGGATCGGCAGGATCATCGTCACTTCGGTCAGGCGCTGGATCACCGCGTCGATCAGCCCACCGAACCAGACACCGACCGCCGCGATCACCAGCGTCGTGACGGTCGTGCCGACCGCCGCAAGGATGCCGAAAGCAAGCGCAATCGGCGTACCCCAGAGAAGCGCCAGCATCAGGTCGCGGCGCAGATGATCCGTGCCCGCCAGCCCATGCACCCGCCCGAAGGCCAGCAATTCGGCTGTCAGTTCGGCGCCCTCGTCGAACAGCACGGCGTCAATCAGCAGCGTGTAGCGGCCCTGCACGACGGGCGAACGGGCATCGGCCTCCGCAAAAAGCGCGACATGGGGCACATCGCCCAGCCGTCCTTCCAGCGCGCGGTCCTGCGACAGCGCGATGCGATCCGCGCCTGTGATGCGCTGCGCGCCGAGGCGGATCTCGCTGCCGTCAGGGCGCTGCCAGACCGGGTCGATGAAGGCCGCGCGCTCGGTGCCGCTGAGCGTCAGCATCAGCGTCAATTCGCTGGGGAAATCGTCATAGGGGAAGTCGAAACTCAGCGCCACGCGTTTTTGCAGCCCACCCTCGAAAGGTGCGCGCTGGATGGTGTCGGGATCGGCTGTCACGCGCATCGTGCGCGGCGCATTCCCGCCAGTCAGGCGGTTGGTCCAGATGGGGCTGGCATTGACCGGGTTCATCCGCCAATCGGCATCGCCCCCGCGCCATTGGGTGACGGCCTGATTGTAGGGGATGGCGATCACGGT
>SKIM01000361.1 GCA_007116445.1 Natronohydrobacter sp. | reverse complement strand
GGCGGGCGGCTGCGCGACACGGGCACACGGGTGCTGTCGGCGATGTTTCGCAATGCGCTGGTGATCGCGATTGCGCTGGGCTTTGCGGTGAACCTGACCGGGCTGCCCATCCCCGGTGTCGCCAATCAGGCGCTGGACATGATGGTGCGTGCGGCGCTGCCTGCCGCTTTGTTCAGCCTGGGCGGCGTGCTCTATCGCTACCGGCCCGAAGGCGATCTGCGCACCATCGGCTTTGTCGTGGCGCTGTCGCTGATCGTGCATCCGCTGATCACCTACGGGCTGGCGCGCAGCTTCGGGATCGGCACCGAGGCGCTGCGCTCGGCGGTGGTGACGGCTGCGATGGCACCGGGGGTCAATGCCTATGTCTTCGCCAATATCTACGGCCGCGCGAAGCGGGTTGCGGCCTCGTCCGTGCTGATCGGCACAGCGGGGGTGATGGTCACAGGCTGGGTCTGGCTGCAGATCCTGCCCTGAGCGGCGCCGTTTCAGCCGTGGCGGATGAAATAGGCCGTGGCTTCATTGCGCGGCTCGGTGGCCAGCAGATCGTGACCGGCCTCAGCGCAGAAATGCGGGATATCGATCACGGCCGCCGGATCGCTGGCCAGCACGCAAAGCACCTGCCCCGTCGCCATGGATTTCAACCGCTTGCGCGCCTTGAGCACGGGCAACGGGCACAGAAGCCCGATCGCATCGAGTTCAACATCGCTATGCATGCGCTACCCCCGCCGCCCTTTGCGGCGCCCCCGCGCCGCGGCGCTGAGCCCTTCGCGCAGGAGCGCGGTCATCGGGTGATCCGGCGCGCTCTCGCCATAGGAGGTCATCAGATCGCCCAAAGCGCCGCGCTGGTCCGTGCCGTCGGGCAGGCTGAGCGCCCAGTCGATCAGGATCGAGCGACATTCCGCATCCGAGATCCCGTCGATGCGGTAGCTTTCGCGGATCAGGCCTTTGGGGTCATGGCTTGTCTGCATCGGCACCCTCTTCAAGCTGCGGCTCTGTGTCGCGCAGCACCGCTGAAATCACTGTCTCTGTCTGCGCGCAGCTTTCCTGCAGCCTGGCGGCCAGCGCCTCGGTCGTCTCGAACCCGGCCGCATTCAAGATAAACTTCTGCCCGCCCGGGCCAAGATCGGCAATGTCGGAAATCTTGTCGGCCAGCAAGCGCCCTGTGGCCTGCAGCGTCCAGCACAGCCGGTACGCGCCAAGCAAGCTCGTTTCGGTCGCAGCATCCAGCACACCGGCGCGCGCACCGGCGCGCAATTGCTGCTCGACCCGCCGCCCGTGATGACCCGCGCGCAAGGCGCAATATTGCGCCAGCAGTTCGATATCCATCAACCGCCCCGGCCCGGCCTTGGCGTCCCATAGCCCATGCGCGGGTTTTGCCTCGGCCAGCCGCGCGCGCATATCAGCCACATCAGCGCGCAGGCTTGCGCCGGTGGATTTCTCGACCAGAAGCGCGCGGCGGAACGTCTCGACCCGTTCGCCCAACGCGACCGAGCCTGCCACGCGCCGCGCCCGCGTCAGCGCCAGATGCTCCCAGGTCCAGGCCTCATCGCGCTGATAGATCTCGAAGGCGCTGATACTGGTCGCGACCGGCCCCTGTCGCCCCGAGGGGCGCAGGCGCATATCGACCTCATAGAGCCGCCCCTCGGCGGTCGGGGCGGAAATGGCGCTGACAAAGGCCTTGGTCAGCCGCGCATAGTAGCTGCGCGCATCGAGCGGGCGGGGGCCGTCCGACATCTCGCCCGCCTCTGCATCATAGAGGATCAGCAGATCGAGATCCGAGGTCGCATTCAGCCGCCCCGCACCCAGTGAGCCCATCCCCAGCACCACCGCGCCCTGCCCCGGTGCCGGGCCATGCTTGCGCGCGAATTCCGCCATGACGATGGGCCAGAGCGCGCCCAGCGCGGCCTCGGCGAGCGAGGCATATTCGGCCCCGGCTTCCGACGCGTCGATCAGCCCGCGCAGGTGATGCACGCCGACACGGAAATGCCATTCCCGCGCCCAGGCGCGCGCCAGATCGAGCTGGCGCTCGTAATCATCGAGCGTGGCCAACCGGTCGGCAAGATCACGCTGCAACACGCCCACACCCGGCCAGGGCGCGAAGAACCCACCGCCGATCACGGCGTCAAAGACCGCCGCATTGCGCGACAGATAGGCCGCCAGCCGGGGCGCTGTCGCGCAAATATCGACGATCAGCTCGATCAGCTGGGGATTGGCCTCGAACAGCGAAAAGAGCTGCACGCCCGCGGGCAGCCCCCCCAGAAAACGGTCAAATTGCACCAGCGCTGCGTCCGGGTCGGCGGCGTCCTGCATCCGCGTCAGAATCTGCGGACGCACGCGCCTGAAGATCTCTTTCGCCCGGCTGGAGCGCAGCGCGGCGTAGCTGTGCCAGCCGGTGATCAGCGCCTGCGCGCTCTCGGACAGCTCCGGCTCCTCAGTGGCGGGGGCATCGGGCGCGAAGAAGCCTTCGGTCAGCGACGCCACATCCTGCAGCCGGGCCTTCAGGGTCTGGCGGAAGGCCGCCGTATCAGGCGCGGCCATGAAGCGGGCAAGCCGGTCGAATTCCTCCGCCGTGCTGGGCAATTTCTGCGTCTGGGCGTCCTGCACCATCTGCAGGCGATGTTCGATCTCGCGATGCTGGCGGTAATGCGCGGCGAGCTTGTCGGCCACGTCCTGCGGAATCCAGCCCTTTTGCGCCAGCGCGGCCAGCCCGTCCACTGTGCGGCGCGACCGCAGATCCGGGTCGCGCCCGCCTGCGATCAATTGCCGGGTCTGGGTGAAGAACTCGATCTCGCGGATCCCGCCCTGCCCCAGCTTGATGTCATGGCCTTCGAGCGTCAGCGCGCCGCCCAGGCCTTTGTGCGCCTTGATCTTCAGCCGCATGTCGTGGGCGTCCTGAATCGCTGCGAAATCCAGATGCTTGCGCCAGACGAAGGGGCGCAATGTGTCGAGAAACCGCGCGCCCGCGTCCAGATCCCCCGCGCAGGGCCGCGCCTTGATATAGGCCGCGCGTTCCCAGGTGCGCCCCACGCTCTCGTAATAGCGCTCGGCAGCCTCCATCGACAGGCAGACCGGTGTGACGGAGGGATCGGGCCGCAGACGCAGATCGGTGCGGAAGACATAGCCCTCGGCCGTATGATCGGACAGCAGCGCGCAGAGCTTGCGGGTGACGCGCACGAAGGCGGCGCGGGCCTCGTGATAATCGTCGGCACTGAAGCGGGTTTCGTCAAACAGGCAGATCAGGTCGATGTCAGAGGAATAATTCAGCTCCTGCGCGCCCATCTTGCCCATGGCGAGCACGACCATGCCTGCGCCGGTCACGGCCTCCTCGGGCGCGACACCTGGCAGCTTCTTGCGCCGGATTTCTTCTCCGACCAGGGCCACCAGCGCCACATGCGTTGCGCGATCCGCGAGATCCGAGAGCGCGCGCGTCACCTGATCGAGCGACCAGACCCCGCCCAGATCGGCCAGTGCCGCCAGAAGCGCCACGCGCCGCTTCGCCCGGCGCAACCGCGCCGAGAGATCGGCGAGCGGCACATCGTTCAGCCCGGCCAGTTCCGCATCGATACTTGCCTGTGGGTCGCGCTCCAGCGCCTCGGTCAGCCAGTCATGTTCGCGCGCCATCAGCATGCGCAGATAGGGGCTGCACCCGGCCGCCCCGGCGATCAGATCCGCGCGCGCATCGCTGAAGGCGGGAAAGGCAGATCGCGCTTCGGCACCAGCAGCGGCGTCGAAGGGCAAAGGCAGGCGGGTGATCGGGCCAAATGTCATGGGCAAAACCATGCAACGGCGGGCAAACAAGGTCAATTCCCCCAAACCCCTGTGCAGGCGCATAAAATAAGCCTGCGCCGCCCGACCGCACGGTTTGGGCGCAGGCCGAAAAGCGGTGTCATGAAAATTTCCCTTGCCAGAATTGGTAAGTTCACTTTACCACTGCGTCTGAGGGAGGAGCGGCCAGCCGGGTTCATGGCCTGCAATAGGTAATATCATTGCGCAACGCTGCGGCTTTTCTCTTGACGCATCCCATCCCGACGGGGTGGATACAAGGACCAAAGTCCAACGACCGGAGGAATTATAATGAATAAACTTCTTATCACCACCGCACTGACGGCAAGCATCGCCGCAAGTGCCGTCTCTGCGCAGGAGCGTGTCCGCTGGCAAGTGCCGATGAGCTTTGCCTCGACCCTGACCGCGCTGGGCGATACGATGCCATGGGTGGCGGATCAGCTGCGCGCCGTTTCGGGCGGCAATATCGATCTGCGCACGGCAGAACCGGGTGCCGTCGTGCCTGCGCTGTCGATTTTCGAGAATGTCTCTGAAGGCAATATCGACGCGGGCTACAGCTGGATGGGCTATGAATGGGGCACAGTGCCTGCCGCCGCGCTGTTTGGCGCCACGCCCTTCGGGTTGGAATCCATCGAATTTCTGGCATGGATGACTCATCACGGTGGCCAGGAGCTGCTGGAAGAAACCTTCCATCCGTTCAATGTCCATCCGGTTCTGTGCGGCACGATCAGCCCCGAAACAGCGGGCTGGTTCCGTAATGAAGTGCCCAATGTCGAAGATCTTCAGGGCCTGCGCTTCCGTGCGGCCGGTGTGGGCGGCGAAATCTTTCAGGAATTCGGCATGTCCGTGACCCTGCTGCCGGGCGGTGAGCTGTATCAGGCGTTGGAAACCGGCACGCTGGACGCGACGGAATTCTCGCTGCCGACCGTCGATGAGCAGCTCGGCTTCTATCAGGTTGCGCCCTATCTCTACCTGCCGGGCTGGCACCAGCCCTCGACCAACCAGTTCCTGTATATCAATCTCGATGTGTGGAACGGGCTGGAAGATCAGACCCGCGCGATGATCGAAACCACCTGCATGGCCGGCAATGCCTTCGCCATTGCGCGCGCCGAAGCACTGCAAGGTGCCGCGATCTCGCGCTTTGAGGAGCAGGGCACCAATGTGCGCACCTATTCGGACGAGCAGATTGCCGCATTCCGCGACGCGTCCAACACCGTTCTGGGCGCATGGTCAGAGCGTGACGAGATGTTCGGCAAGGTCTATAACTCGATGATGGAGTTCCAGGCCGAGCTGCGTCCATGGCGCGAGATGGGCTATCTGCCGCGCGACTGGCAGACCCGCATCGGCGAATAAACCTGCCTGCAGCGAGCCGCGCCGCGCCCGGATCGGGTGCGGCGCAACGACACGGAGCACCGGCCCGCGGGCCAGAACAGGGGGCACCCCATGAGCCAACCGACCCCGGAGATTGATCTCGACCTTGAGAAGGTCGAAGATGCAGGCGCGCGCAGCCATGGGCTGGATTTTCCGCGCACCTGGGCCTCGGACATGATCGAAGCCGTGCTGGAACTGCTGTCCTATGTGCTCAATTCCATCTGGATCGTGCTGGTGCTGATCATCGTCGCCAATGTCACCATGCGCTACGCGCTGGGCGTCAATTATGTCTGGATCGAGGAAGTGCAGTGGCACATGTATGCAGTGGGCTTCATGTTCGGCATCGGCTATGCGCTGATGCATGACAGCCATGTGCGCGTCGATGTGCTGGCGGCGAATTTCCGCAAGACCACCCGCGCCGTGATCGAGGTTTTTGCCATTGTCGGGATCATCCTGCCGATGTGCTGGATCATCATTTCCTACGGCATCCCCTTCGTCGAAGCGTCTTTCAACCGGGGTGAACGCTCTTCCGCCCCCGGCGGGCTGGCCAATCGCTGGATGATCAAGAGCGTGATCGTGCTGGCCTTTGGCTATATCGCGCTCGCGGCCTTCGCGCGGCTGTTGCGCGTGAGCGCCTATCTGATCAATTTCCCGCGTCCGCGCGCCACGCAATAACCCCCGACCGCCTGCCCAGGCACGGTTTTCACTCAGGACAGGAACAAGGGATGGAAATCAACGAAATCCTCGTCGTTGCGATGCTGGTCTCCTTCATCGCGCTGATCTTTACCGGCATCCCGGTCGCATGGGCGCTGGCCGGTGTCTCGATCGGCTTCAGCTTCATCGCCATTTACGGCTTTGAATGGTTCAACTGGGACACTTATTTCCTGACCGATTTCCGCATCTTCGGGATTTTCGTTCAGCGCATCTGGGGGCAGATGTCGAACTGGATCCTCGTGGCGCTGCCGATGTTCATCTATATGGGCCTGATGCTGGAGCGCTCTGGCGTCACTGAAAAGCTGATGGAGAATTTCATCCAGCTGTTCGGGCGTTTCCGGGGCGGGCTGGCGCTGGGTGTGGTGCTGATCGGCATCCTGCTCGCGGCCTCGACCGGCATCGTGGGCGCATCGGTGGTGTTGCTGGCGCTGCTATCCATGCCGATCATGCTCAAACAGGGCTATAACAAGGGCTTTGCCTCGGGAGTTGTGTGCTCGGCAGGCACGCTGGGGATCCTGATCCCGCCCTCGATCATGCTGATCATCATGGCCGATCAGATGTCAGTCTCGGTTGGCAACCTGTTCATGGGTGCGCTGATCCCGGGGCTGATGCTGGGCGTCTTCTATATCATCTACATCATGGGCGCGGCCACTTTCTTCAAGACGCTTGCCCCGGCCCCGCAAGACCTGCCCCCTGTCACCGCGAAGTTGATCTTCAACACGCTTCTGGCCGTGGTCCCGCCGCTTTTGCTGATCCTCGCTGTGCTGGGTTCGATCTTCATGGGCCTTGCCACGCCCACCGAGGCATCGGGCGTCGGTGCCTTCGGCGCGACGCTTCTGGCCGCCGCCAATGGGCGGTTGACGCTTGCCGTGCTCAAAGATGTCGGCATGAAGACCACGCTGACCACGGCCTTCATATTTGGCATCTTCCTCGGCGCCACCATGTTCGCTGTGGTCATGCGCCAGCTTGGCGGTGACGAGTTCATCACCCGTTCGCTGCAGGGCCTGCCCTTTGGACCTTCGGGCATCGTGCTCACGATCCTGTTCATCGCCTTCCTTGCGGGTTTCTTCCTCGACTGGCTGGAAATCTCGCTGATCATGCTGCCGCTGGTCGCACCTGTGGTGGTGCTGCTGGGCTTCGATCAGATCTGGTTCATCGTGCTCTTTGCGGTGGTGCTGCAAACCAGCTTCCTGACGCCGCCCGTGGGCTTTTCGCTCTTCTATCTCAAGGGCGTGGCCCCGCCCGGTGTCACGATCATCGACATCTACAAGGGCGTCATTCCCTTCGTGCTGTTGCAGATGCTGGCGGTGATCTGTGTGTTCATGTTCCCGCAACTGGTGCTCTGGTTACCCGAGCGCATGCTCTGAAAACCGCAGAGCAGACCGACATGAGGCTCCGGTGATCGCATCGGGGCCTTTTGCTGTCTGCCCCTTGCCAAGTGCTGCAATTCTGCTAGCGTGATTTGATCATATTTTCGCCGGAGATCCCCCATGGCCCTTGATCGCCCCACCCCCAATGACCTGCGCGCCTTCTGGATGCCGTTCACGGCCAATCGCCAGTTCAAGGCCGCGCCGCGCATGCTGGTCGAGGCCGAGGGCATGTTCTACACCACCTCTGACGGGCGGCATGTGCTCGATGGAACGGCAGGGCTGTGGTGCTGCAATGCCGGGCATCGCCGCCCGAAGATCGTCGAGGCGATCCAGAAACAGGCCTCTGAGCTCGATTACGCGCCGGCCTTTCAGATGGGCCATCCGAAAGCCTTCGAACTGGCCAACCGGCTTGTGGACCTGGCCCCCGATGGCATTGATCACGCGTTTTTCGTCAATTCCGGCTCCGAGGCCGTAGAGACTGCGCTGAAGATCGCCATCGCCTATCACCGCGCGCGGGGCGACAGCGCGCGCACCCGGCTGATCGGGCGCGAACGCGGCTATCACGGCGTGAATTTCGGCGGTATCTCGGTGGGCGGTATCGTCAATAATCGCCGCCATTTCGGCGCGATGCTGGCGGGCGTCGATCACCTGCCCCACACGCATATCCCGGAAAACCAGTGGGCCAAAGGCCAGCCCGAACATGGCGCGCATCTGGCCGATGATCTGGAACGTATGGTGGCTTTGCATGGGGCCGATACGATTGCGGCAGTGATCGTGGAGCCCGTCGCAGGCTCGACCGGCGTGCTGATACCGCCCAAAGGCTATCTGAAGCGGCTGCGCGAGATCACCGCGAAACACGGCATCCTGTTGATCTTCGACGAGGTGATCACCGGCTTCGGGCGTCTGGGTAGTGCCTTTGGCGCGCAGCATTTCGGTGTGACGCCGGACATGATCACCTGCGCCAAGGGTCTGACCAATGGCGTGATCCCGATGGGCGCCGTGCTGACCACGCCTGCGATCCACGACGCCTTCATGCAGGGCCCCGCGCATCTGATCGAGCTCTTCCACGGCTATACCTATTCCGGCAGCCCGATTGCCTCGGCCGCGGGGCTGGCGACGCTGGAAACCTATCGCGAAGAAGGGCTGTTCGAGCGCGCCGCAGACCTCGCCCCCTACTGGCAGGAGGCCGTCCATTCGCTGAAGGGCAAGCCCCATGTCATCGACATCCGCAATATGGGTCTGATCGGCGCGGTGGAGCTGGAACCCATCGCCGGCAAACCCACGCAGCGCGCGTTTTCGGCCTTCCTGAAAGCCTATGAGAAAGGCATCCTGATCCGCACGACAGGCGACATCATCGCCATGTCGCCGCCGCTGATCATCGAGAAAGCCCATATCGACCAGCTGATCGGCACGCTGGGCGAAGTGCTGGACAGCCTCGACTGATGAGCAAATCGCTGGCCCGCGTCCGGCAGGCGCTTCTGGATGCGGGTCTGCCCGACACGACGATGGAAGCAGGCGAAGCCCGCACCGCCGAACAGGCCGCGCGGGCTTGTGGCTGCGAGATTGACCAGATCGTGAAATCGATCATCTTCGCGGGGGCGGGCAGCGGCGGGGTGCGACTGTTTCTGACCGCAGGCGGCAACCGGGTGGATGCTGCCAAAGCCTCGGCGCTGGCGGGCGAGGCACTGACGCGCGCTGACGGCCAGTTGGTGCGCACGGCCACGGGATTTGCCATCGGCGGGGTGTCGCCGCTGGGCCATCTTTCGCCCACACCGACATGGATCGACCCGCGCCTGATGGAATTCGCGATAGTCTGGGCCGCCGCAGGCACGCCGCGTCACGTCTTTTCAATCGCGCCGGGGCAGCTTATGTCGCTTTGCCATGCAACATGCGCGGAGTTTGTCGAATGACCCTGCCTGACCCGGAGCTACAACCGGAATTCTACGCTGATGTGCCACTGAAGCGCAGTCTCGCCTGGGCGATTGATCTGGTCGTCACCGCGCTCATGACCGTTGTCGCGCTGGCGCTGACGCTGTTTGTCGGGGCATTCTTTCTGCCGGTGATCTATGGGGCTGTGTCCATCGGTTACCGCACCGTGATGCTGACGCGCTACCGCGCGACACTGGGCATGATGCTCATGGCGCTGGAATGGCGCAGCCTGAAGGGCGGCCAGCCCGACGCCATGACGGCCTTTGCCTATAGCGCGGCGCATGCCGGGCTCTGGACCGTGTTTCCGCTGCAGATCGCATCCATGGTGACAATCCTGCTCACCCCTCACCGGCAAGGGCTGCATGACATGTTTCTGGGCACCACGATGTTGCATCGGCCCACGACCCCGTGAGCGCGCAAGTCAAGGCTTGGCGAATGCCCAAAGCCTTGCTAGTCTACGTTTCGTTTAATGCATTAACACCCTGAAAATATGCGCCACTCGCTTCCGACCATCCCGCAATTCTATGTGACGGCCCCCCAGCCCTGCCCCTATCTCGCGGGCCGGATGGAGCGCAAGCTGTTCACGGCGCTGCAGGGCGAACAGGCGGAAGCGATGAATGACACCTTGTCGAAACAGGGCTTCCGGCGCTCGCAGAACGTGCTCTACCGACCTTCCTGCGCCGAATGCAATGCCTGCCTCTCGGCGCGGATCCGGGTGGCCGATTTCAGTCCCGGTCGGTCGCAGCGCCGCATCCAGCGCCGCAACGCGCATCTGCAACGTCATGTGACCAGCGCCTGGGCGACCGAAGACCAGTTTGACCTGTTCCGCCGCTATCTCGATCATCGTCATGCCGATGGTGGCATGGCGGATATGGATGTCTTCGAATTTGCCGCGATGATCGAGGAAACCCCAGTGCGCACCCGCGTTCTGGAATATGCGGCGACCACGCCTGAAGGTCAGCGCAGTCTGGCAGCGGTCTGCCTGACTGATGTGCTCGATGACGGGTTGTCGCTGGTCTATTCTTTCTTCGATCCGACGCTGGAGCGGGATTCGCTGGGCAGTTACATGATCCTCGACCAGATCAATCTGGCGCGGAAAGTCGGCCTGCCCTATGTCTATCTTGGCTATTGGGTGCCGGGCAGTCCCAAGATGGATTACAAGGCCAGGTTCTCGTCGCTCGAAGTCTATCATGACGGGCAGTGGCGCGACATGACGGATCCGCGCGATTTCAAGGCCGCGACCCATCCGCTGGCGGTGAAACCGATCGCCGATCAGGTCTCTGGCCTGACGCTGCCCAATGCGGTCAGGGCCCCCATCGCGACGCCCCCCACGCCTGCGCGCGAGATCTGAGCCCCGCTGTCACCCGCGGAACACCCGCGCTGCCAGCATGACCCGTGCGGTCGCGGTGATCAGGCAGAGCGCGCCAAAGCCCCAGGCCAGCACGCCGAAAGCGTCGGGAAACAGGCAGAGCAGCAGGAAAAACGCAATTGTTTCCGTGCCTTCGAGCAGGCCGCCGGTGAAATAGAGCGATTTCACCCCATGCGCATCGCTCTGCATCTTCTGCTTTTCCGCCAGGATCGCAAAGCCGAGGAATGTGGCGGCATTGACATAGAAGCTGAGCAGCAAAAACGCGCCTGCCAAGCCATTCCCTGCCGGGTCCAGCGCCACAAAAGCCAGCGGAATCGCCGCGTAAAACACGAAATCGCAGACGATATCGAGGAAACCGCCGAAATTCGTCACGCCGCGCAGGCGCGCCACGGCCCCGTCCAGCCCGTCGGCAAGCCGGGATGCCAGAATGAGCACGAAGGCCAGCCAGAACGCCCCCGACCAGATCGCCGCCGCTGCGGCAAGCCCTAGCCCCAGACCGATCAGCGTGACCTGATTGGCGCTCAGCCCCAGACGCGCCACACCCTGCCCGAGACGGTTCAGCGGCGGGTCGATCAACGGGCGCAGGTGACGGTCAAACATATGCAGGTCTTCTCCTCGCTCAGGCTGTGATGCCCGGCCCGCCTTGCCAAAGCAACAAAGATCACACGACGATACGCCCGACGATGTGTCAATGTTACAAGATGCCTTGACCTGATGACATCAGCCCTGCCGGCCTGTGCCGGTGATGCCAGCTCGATGTCCCTGGCCTGTGCCGCGTCAGGGCACGCTGTGATCGTTTCCCTTCGCGGTTGAGAAAATGGCAAAAATGTGGCATCGTGTCGCATCTTTCGCACAGAGCAGAAGGCCGGGATACGATGGCGACCACCCAGCTTGATTATTTCAGATATAACGGGAACACGCGCTATACCGCGAAAGTGGAATGTGCCCATCTCAAGACCGGTATTTTTGATCGCAGCACCGTCGAAGCTTCCATGCGGCGCTCGGAATGGCGTCAGGGCACGCAGGCCTGGAACCCGACGACATGGTTCGCAGGCGGGCGCTGGGTGCAGACAGGAGATGCCGCGATCATCCAAAGCATCGAGTTTCTCGACGCCAGCGGTCTTGATATCCTCTATCACATTCAGGCGAATTGCACCCATTACAGCGGTCTTTCCGCGTGCTGGGCAATTTTCATGTCCGGCTTCGTCGGCAAGGCAGGCAAGATCAGCGATCTGGGAAATGATGCACGCAGGGTCAAGAAGGTGAAGATGAAATTCACGATCCCCGCGGACCCACAAAGAGCCGCGCAGACGCGCGAATTGAGCGTGCCTTAGGCAAGCTGCCCAAGAGCTGCACAGGCGGGATGTTGCCGTAAGGTCACCTTGGTCGCGCCTGCCAGTCATAAAAACCCGCCCAAGCCCCCTGCGGCCGCAAGCGCTGCCTTGCGCGTTGGCCCACCTGCGCATAAAGAGTGGCGCGAAAACCTGTTCGGGGGAGGACGATGCCGCTTCTGGTAATGAAATTCGGCGGCACATCGGTCGCCAATCTGGAGCGCATTCGCAAT
>SKIM01000337.1 GCA_007116445.1 Natronohydrobacter sp. | reverse complement strand
GTTCGATCAGAGATACTACGGAAAGACAAGGAAACTCCACTGGAAGGCGCCGGAATCTCATATTTAAGGGTAAAATTTGGGGATCAAAGTGCCATGTCTCGGAATTAAGGGCTAAGCGACAATTGGACCAGCGCTCGTAGAGAGTTTGATGCGCCTTGTTCGGCGCATCGTGAACATCGGCGAGGGCTTCGGTCATGGCGCTACGTGCGAAGCGATTTTTCAAACGCACGCCGCAAGGCAAATCAAGGTGGTCTGAATAGCTTCGTTTTGTCATCGCGTGTCACGCCCACCTCAAGCGAGTTTTGTCTGACAGTGCCCACAGGAGAATTCTGACAACCAGCCAAGTGCATCTTTGGTCGGTCCAACTGGTTTGTACTCGGCACCAAGGGGCGCGTCGTAGTCAAGATCGGATATTGACTGGAAAATGTGCCGATAGTTCACCTCACCATGGTCCGGCGTGCCGCGATCGGGGACAGATGCAAACTGGATATGACCGATCACAGGCAATAAATTTGCTAGCCGGTGGCTCAGATCACCTTCGGTTAATTGCACATGATAGCAGTCGAACATCAGCTTCAGGTTCGTTGTACCAACTTCCCGAATGATCTCACAGGCCTGACCGGTCGTCTTCAAGAAATAGCCGGGTGCATCGTATCTGTTCAGCGGTTCTATCAATATCGTAATGCCATGCGGCTGTGCGGCTGCACAACCATAGCGCAGGTTGGCAATAAAGGTTTCATGTGCTGCCGTTCCTTCTGCAAACCCTGCCATGACGTGAATGCAGCCTGCGCCGACTGCCACGGCATAACTGATCGCCTCATCCAGTGCCGCGCGCGCCTCTTCGGTGCGGTCCGGCACGGCGGACAGGCCATTTTCACCCTTACCAACATCACCGCGGTTTGTGTTCAGGCCCAGCATCGCCAGACCCGTTTCGTCCAGCGCGTCTTTGACGTCTTGGGGCGGCACACCGTAGGGCCAGTGACATTCCACCGCGTGAAACCCAGCGGCTTTCGCGGCGCGGATTGCGTCGGGCAGGGGTAGGTCGGCAAACAAGAACCCAAGGTTTGCAGAGAATTTTGTCATTCGTCCCATTCCACATCAAAATGCGTAACCAAATCTATAATTTGCGCGGGCGTCAGCACAGAAGCCTGAACCCCTCGCATCATCATCGCCAGCCGCGCGGTGTCTTCCAGTTCTTCAATCGCGTTGCAGGCTGCTTCGACATCCTTGCCCGCGACGACGGGACCGTGATTGGCCAACATCACTGCACTCCGTTTCCCTGCAAGTCCGCGCACGGCATCCCCCATGGCCGGATCGCCGGGGCGGAAGAATGGCAAGAGCTGGACCTTGCCAAGTTTCATGATCGCGTAAGGGGTGAGCGGCGGCAGAAAATTGTCCGCGTCTGCATCAGGCATCATCGAAAGCGCCACCGCATGACACGAATGCAAATGCACAACAGCACCTGCTGTGCTGCGGGTCTCATAAAAGGCGGCGTGAAGCGGCATTTCCTTAGTGGGCTGATCCCCGCCAACAAGCCGTCCGGTCGCGTCAAAGTGCGACAGCCGCGCCGGATCAAGCCTTCCAAAACTTGTTCCGGTGGGCGAAACCAGCAGCCCGCCATCTGACGTGCGTGCTGAGATGTTACCCGTTGATCCACCGGTTAACCCGCGATCAAACATGGATCTTGCTAATGTGCAGATCAATTCGCGCAGTGCATTATCGGTTTTCACGTTGCCCCCAAAATGCCAGCGGCCTTTTCAAAATAATCCGGTGCGCCAAAATTGCCGGACTTCAGGGCAATGACAAGTGTATCGCTGGCCCGCAAAGCTGGCACGCCGGGGTCGATTTCTGGCCCAATCTCGAGCGTGGAAAGGTTCAGGCCATCAACAACCGCGCCGGATGTTTCGCCGCCAGCCGTCAACAGCTTTCTGACGCCCGCCGCCACAAGCTGGCGCGCGATTTCGGCAAAAAAGACCTCAAGTGCGTTGGCGCTTTTCTCGCGGCCAAACCGCTCCTGGATGCCAGCCACGATAGTCGGATCAGCAGAGCTGTAGGCTAATGGGATGCCATCTGCGTGCAGCAGCCACGCGGTCACAGAAGCTGCATCCATTTGTCCGGCAATCACGGCCGCCGCGTCGATCTCGAACGATGGATTTGTTTTGCTGTGCAGGGCGACTTGTGCGCGAGTTGCTTTGGAACAAGAGCCGGACAAAGCGACACATTTGCCGGCCTCTCCGCGCCAGGGAGTGCGATTTTGAGCAATCTGGCCGCGTCGGGCAAAGTTTCGCGGCAGGCCCAATGCGACCCCTGATCCGCCGGTGATCAGCGGCAATCCGTTAGCGGCTTCGCCGATTTCCATCAGATCAGCGTCACGCAGCGCATCAACGACGATCAAGCGTTTGCCCGCGCGATGTTCGGTTTCCAGTGCGTCGTTGATTGCCTGCGCACCTTCAAGCACCGCCTCCGCATTAACATGCCCAACCGCGTTCTTCGTCTGGGGGGCCAGCCAACGCCGAATATCGGGGTCAGCCATCGGGGTCAGCGGGTGGTTTTGCATGCCGCTTTCGTTCAAGAGCCTATCGTTCACGAACAGATGCCCTTTGTAGATCGAGCGTCCGGTGCCTGGAAAGGCGGGGCAGACGATCACTTTGTGGGCGTCCAGCGCATCAGCCAGCGCATCAGCAACCGGCCCGATGTTGCCTTCCAGCGTTGAATCGAATGTTGAACAGTATTTGAAGAAGAACTGCTCGCAGCCCTGCGCCTGCAGCCATTCCAAGGCCTCCAACGACTGCCGTACAGCCTCTAGGGGATCAATGGACCGGGACTTGAGTGCGATCACGCCCGCTTCGACATCCTTCACGGCGGGGACTTTGGGAACGCCGCTATATTGAACACAACGCATGCCCTGTTTGGACAATGTGTTGGCAAGGTCGGACGAACCCGTGAAGTCGTCGCCGATGCATCCGAGCAGCATCAGCAGTCTCCCGGCAGGGTCAGTCCGGCATTGCGTGCATAGACCTTTGCAACAGCTGCGTCATCCTCACGGCCCAACCCCGATCCTGAGGCCGCAAGAAATTGTTGCAGTGCCGCAGCGGTCAACGGCGCACCGAATTTTGCCGATTTTGCGATGTCGAGCACGATGCCCAGATCCTTGGGCCAGATATCAATGGACGAATGCGCAGTGTAATCGCCCGCGACAATATAAGGTGCGCGGTTTTCCAGCATCCATGACGTGCCCGCGCATTGGCTAATCACCTCAACGAACTTCTCGGGTGTCACGCCTTGGGTCATGCCAAAGGTCAGCGCTTCGGCCATCGCCGCGATATGGACACCTGCAAGCATCTGGTTGACGGCCTTCATCGCAGATCCAGCACCTGCATCGTCGCCAAGCTCAAAAACCGTGACCGCCATCGCGTCAAGCACTGCACGGGCTGCCACAAAGGCATCCCTGCTGCCGGACGCCATGATGCTGAGTGCACCGTCGGCTGCTTTTTTCGCACCGCCGGAAATGGGCGCATCAAGATAGTGTATTCCAAGCGCCTTGCATCGCAAGGCCATGGTCTTTGCGAATTCGGGGGCCACCGTGGCACAGGATACGACAACGCTCCCTTTTTTTATCAGGGGGGCCACGCCGTCTGCACCGAACAAAACGTCCTCTGTCTGGGCGGCGTTCAGAACAGCGATGACAAGGACGTCCAACGATCCTGCGATGTCAGAAAGTGCGCCTGACGCACCACCTTCGGATAGGAATTGGGCTGTCGTGGCTTGATTGATGTCAAAGCCATAGGTTGTATGCCCGGCGCGCAGCACGGATTTCGCCATGCCATAACCCATTGATCCAAGACCGATAACTGCTGTTTTAGTGCTCATGTGGGGTTTCCTTGATCGCCTTGTTTCTTTGTAGATAGGCGTGTGCCGCGTCCCTGCGGCTAGAACGAACCCGCCAGACTGCATCCGATGATGTGATAAACATTTCTGTCCCGGATGTACCACCAAAACAGATATTCGACGTTTGGGCTGGAAGCCGGATTTTCCCCAGACACCGGCCTTCGCGGTCAAGGCAATGAATACCGTCCAGTGCGCTGGTCCAGACGAGACCTGCGTGATCGATGCGAAATCCGTCCGGCACACCCGGCGATATTTCGGCAAAGACCCGTCCGTTGGATAGCGTTGTGCCATTCAAGTCAAAGACCCTGATATGATGCGGTAGCGATGTGTCGATACCCGGAAAGCTTGCGCCGCGGATCGCCCCTGAATCAGCGATGTAAAGCTGTGTTTCATCCTCAGAAAAGGCCAGCCCGTTGGGTTTGTCAAAGTCCGTCGCGACTGCCGTCAAAGTCCCGTCGGGTGACGCGCAAAAAACAAAGCAGCCGTCCTGTTCGCTTTCCGCAGGATAGCCCTCGATGTCAGAATTGATCCCGTATGGGGGATCGGTGAACCAGATGGACCCGTCGGAGCGCACAACAACATCGTTGGGAGAGTTGAGGCGCTTGCCATCATAGCTATCCGCGATCACGTCGATTGCATCAGGGTTTTCGGGGTCCAGCCGGCGGATCACGCGCCGCCCCCCGTGTTCACATGACACCATACGCCCTTGGATATCGAGGGTGTTTCCGTTTGCAAACTCACTGTTGGGTAGGGCGATGCTGACACCCTTGGCGTCGGACCACTTCATCATGCGTTTGGCGGGGATGTCGTTGAAATACAAAGTATCGTTCAGCCAGACCGGGCCTTCGGTCCATGTGCAACCGCCGGCAATCTGCTCTGGTGCCAGTTGGGTATCCACAAAGTCTGCAAATACGGGATCAAGGATTTCAAAAAACGCGTCCATGTCAGGCCGCCTTTCTGCGCAGGGTTTGCAGTAGCAACATGGCGATAATGATCACGCCAAAGATGATATTGCGCCATGCATCCGAGATTTGCATCACCGACAGGATTGATGTCAGCAGGGTGATAAATAAAACGCCTCCCACGGTTCCCACCAGGCTGCCACGCCCACCAAGAATGGATGTTCCGCCAATCACGACCGCTGCAATGGTTGGTAGCAGGAATGGATCACCCATTGACTGGTAAGCCTGGTTTGCATAGCCCGCCAGCAGAACGCCCCCCATGGCTGAACAGACGCCGGCAATGGCGAAAGCGGCGAAGATCACGGAAGGTGTCGATACGCCGGACAGGAACGTCGCTTTTTCGTTGTAACCGATCGCGGACAGGTACCTCCCGAAGCCGGACTTTTTCAGCAAGACGGCCATTGCGAGGGTGAAAACCATCCACACAGCAAAGGCCACAGGGATACCCGCCAGTTTCGCGGTCGCCAGCCAGATCATCGTGGTGCTGGCCTCACCCTTCGGGTTGAAGCCGCCGGTGTTCAGCACCGCGACACCCAGCAGCATCGCGTTGATCGCAAGGGTCCAGACCATAGACGGGATGCGAAGGACTGCGACGCCAAAACCGTTTATGACACCTACTAACGCCCCAAATATGAGTGCGGCCGGTATCGCCAGTGCGATAAGCGCGGGATCGCCCGACCCGGCGAGAGACGTTGACAGAATTGCCGCCCCTCCCAAAACCCAGGGTACCGATAGGTCAATGTGCCCCAAGAGTATGACAAGTGTTGCGCCAAGGGCCAATAGACCAAGGAACGAGGCAATCTGAAGCTGTTGGGCCAGATACGCAAAGCCCAGGATCTGCGGAAAGAAGAAGCTGCCGCCTACGATCAACAAGACCGAGCCAAAGTAAGGCACAAGGATATCCAAACTCGGCACACGCGGTGAAGTAGTTTTCATCGTCCGAACGCCTCCAGCCGGTTCTTGATACGCAGGATGTCGGCACCTCCGATAGCAATTGCCCCCGCAAGGATAAGTCCTTCGATGAAGGGCTGCGCCAGAGGAGGCAAGCCAGAGAAGAACATCAATGCGCCAATCGTTTTAAGGATGAAGGCACCGGCAATCGCCCCTGTCAGGGTACCGATCCCGCCACGCAACGCCACGCCGCCCAGAACCACCGCCGCGATCGAGTTAAGGGTGAAGTTTGGCCCGATCCCGGCATCTCCGGTTGTCGTGACAAAGCTGAAGTAAAGCCCGGCCAATCCCGCAAAAAATCCGCCCATCGCAAATGAAGCCAGCTTGATTTTTGCAACCGGCATTCCTGACTGGAAAGCTGCTTGCTCTGATGATCCGACCGCATAAAGCCCCAGACCCAATCCCGTGCGGCGCAGCGGTACCCAGATCAGCAGGATGATTGCTGCAGTCATGATCAAGGCCGTCGGCATGCCCAGAACATCCAGCGTCATCGCGTCCGCCAGATCATAGTCAATCTGCCCGCCCGGCGTTGGTCGCAGCAGCAACGCAAGCCCCACAAACAGCGACGCCGTCGCAAGCGTTGCAACAATTGGCTGAATGCGCCCGTAGACGACCAAAAGACCGTTGAGCAAACCGCAGCCGATACCGGCCGCTATAACCACGACGACACCGAAGGCCATTTCGATCCCTGAACCGATCACCATATATGATGCAATACAGTTGGTCAGCGCCATCACGGCCCCAACTGACAGATCAATGCCGCGCACGATGACTGCAAAGAACTGCGCCATGGCGGCCAAAGCAAGGATGAGGCATTGGTTGGCCCAAATTGTCATGACATAGGTTGTTGGACCAATCGGGTGGCTCCACAGATAGAGCGACAGCAAGCCTGCAAGCACCACAAAGGCGCTGGCTTCGCGCTTATTGGAGCGCAAAAAATCACGCATGCACGCTGCCTCTGGTTGCCGGCTCTTTAGATGGTATGTTCAATGACGCTGCGATGATATTCTCAGCCGTGATATTGGCGCCGGCCAGTTGCCGTGTGATGCGACCGTTATAGAAAATGTGGGTTTCGTCGCACAGATGGATCAGCTCTTCGTAGTCGGTGGACAGTAGCAGGATCGCCACGCCGCTGTCGGCCAGACGACGAAGTAATGCGTAAATCTGCGTCTTCGTTTTGACATCGATCCCGCGGGTGGGGTCGGCCAAAAGCATGCAACGTGGCCCAAGCGCTAGCCACTTGGTCAAAGCTACCTTTTGTTGGTTGCCACCTGACAGCTGCGAAACGGGCTGATCCAAGCTGTCACATTTCAGCTCAAGAGCATCAAGGAACGGCTGGTAGATCGCGGGATCGGTCGCGTCGATCGTATTCATGCCAAGAGCCGCCAGTTCCAGATTACGCGCGATGCTTTGATCTAGGATCAGGCCTTCTGTCTTACGGTCTTCGGGGATCAATGCGATACTAAGCGCCGGTGATTTCGCCATTTTAGGATGCCTGATCGAGACGGGTTCGCCGCCCATGATGCATTGCCCGCGTGTACCTTTGAGCAGGCCAAAAAGGCCCTGCAGAACATCGCCTTGGCCTTGCCCGTCCAGTCCGCCTAGCCCTGTAATCTGGCCCTTGCGCAAAACGATCGACACGTCATGCAGGGTATCTTCCCAGCCAAACCCGTCAAGGCTCAGGACTTCTGCGGCATTCGGATCCGGCTCACGTTTTGGCGGGAAAAGGTCGTCAATTCTTTGGCCAACCATCTTGCTGATGATCGCGCCGTAGTCATACGCCCCATTGTCAAATGTCTCGACATGGGTGCCGTTACGAAAAATAGAAATGCTATCTGCAAGGGCTTCGATTTCGTGAAACCTGTGCGAGATGAAAAGCACACCTACGCCGCGGTCACGTTCGGCCCGGATCAGGTGAAAGACCTTTTGAACAACTGATGCGTTAAGGGCTGACGTTGCTTCGTCAAGGATCAAAAGCCGCGGGTTGCGCGATAGCGCCTTGGCAATTTCGACCTGTTGACGTTCGGCTAGAGACAAATCGTAGACCCGCGTCTTCATGCGAATTTCCGCGCCGTCGATCTTTGCCAGAATATCCTGCGCCCGCGCAACAATATTTCCGTCCAACCGGCCCAGGCTAGTGCCCGGTGCGCCCAGCATCAGATTTTCCCGCACAGTCAAATCCGGTACCAGCGAAAGTTCCTGAAACATGCAGATCAATCCGCGCGAAATCGCGGCTGCAGGTCCGGCAAGCTGTGTCTCTGATCCGTCGATCTCGATACATCCGGCGGTGGGCTGGATAACGCCGGACACAAGCTTCATCAAAGTGGACTTTCCGGCACCGTTTTCACCCAGAATGGCGTGAATTTCGCCACCAAAGCAGGCAAAATCCACGTCAGTCAAAGCCTTGGTCGCGCCGTAGGTTTTCGATACGCCACACAGGCGCACAATCGCTTTTTCAGATTTGGGCATAAGGATCAGTCCACCAATTCAGTCATTGACCCGGCGACGAATGACAGCCGCCGGGAAACCTGACATCAGGTTAGGTGTTGTCGGCGCTTTGGCCCAGCAACTCTTCAGGTGTGAAGGGCGCGAAGCAGTCGGGGAAACCCGTGCCGGTGTTGAACGACTGTGGCAACTCGGGGAAATAGTTAACGCCTGCTTCAAGGTCGGCCGCATTTACCTGCGGAATGGGCAGGAAGATCGTCTGTGGCAGTGCATTGCCTTGCAGCAGTGCAACGGCAGCTTCCAATGCAATTGCTGACATCGCAGGGGCCTGCGCCGCAGAAATTCCCGGAATGTCCAATTCGTCCATCAGCATCCGCACACCGTTTTCACCATCAACGCCCATCGGAACGATAGGGTGTCCGGCAGCTTGCATCGCATTGATCGTGCCTGCGGAGCCGTGCTGTGACACAACAGCGTCAAACTGGCCATGGGTCGCCAGCGCATCGGCGACGACTTTTTGGCTGGTGCCGGTGTCCCAGTTGCCGACGACTTCGACGATTTCCAATCCTTCAACAACCTCCAGGACGCTCATCATGCCAAGGCGGCGATCACGATCGGTTGCGTTCCCCGGAAGGCCATTTACCATCAGAATTTTGCTGGCGGTTCCACCAAGCTCGTCCATCACGGCCTGCGCTTTCAGGCGACCCAGTTCGAATTGACTTTCGTTGACCTGAACGATCTTGTCGGTGTCCAGAACGTTGTCGAAGGGCACAAGTACCGTTCCGGCCCGCTCCGCGCGGCGAATGACGGGCTCAAATGCGCTTGGGTTTACGGCAATGAAGGTGATTGCGTCGTAACCGGCAGCGATGAAGTTATCGATGGCCGAGATTTGTGCAGCACTGTCGTTGCCGACCGAAACAACTGTGAATTCCTCGATATTGGCGGCATTTTCAGGACGCGCTGCCCAAGCTTTTGACGCCTGAATTGCGGCAATCCGCCAATCGTTGCCTGCAAAGCCGTTCACGAAGGCGATCTTGTAGGGGCCGTCTTTGGCCACCCCTTGGATGGTCCTTGTTCCCGGCGCGGGGGCAAAACACTCCGACCGGTAGGTTTCGGCGAAAGCGCCGGTTCCCGTGATCGCAGCGAGTGCAGTCCCTAAAAGCAGTTTTCTCATTTAGTATCCTCCCAGATGGTCATTGTTTATGTTTAGGTAAACATATGGTGGTATTTAATGTGGTTACGTAAACATAAGTCAAGTGATTCGACGAACAGAGCGCGAAATTCCTCATGGACGGAACACACCAGTGAATGACCGAAAGAGCGTACGCCCTACTATGGATGATGTGGCCGACCGCGCAGGCGTAAGCCAGATGACTGTCTCGCGGGTGATGAATGGAAAAGGATATATTTCCAAAGAAGTCCGCAGCCGCGTGGAAACTGCGGCGCAGGAAATCGGATATGTTCAGAATCGGTTGGCGCGAAGTTTGCGATCCGAACAGACGCCGCTGATTGCAGTTGTTCTTCCAACGCTGGGCAACTCTGTTTTTACTGATGTTCTCAGTGGCATAACCGACGCGTTGACACAAAAAGGATTCCGTCCGGTTTTTGGGGTCACGGAATATTCCGAAGACAAGGAAGAAGCATTGGTTCGCGATCTTCTGTCTTGGCGGCCATCGGGTATCGTTTTGGCGGGCCTCGAACATTCACAGGCGACGCGGCGGGCCATTTCCGCGTCCAGCGTGCGGGTTGCTGAGATTATGGACATTGATGGTACGCCGATATCGGTGGCATTCGGCATGTCGCAACGCGCGGCCGGTCAAGAAACGGCAAAGTATATGTTGGCAAATGGTCATCGGCGCTTCGTCTATGCCGGAAGTCAGGACGGGCGGGATTTGCGCGCGGCCAAACGGCTAGACGGGTTTCGGCAAGTCTTGCGCGAAGCTGGTGCAACTTTAGTGTCCGAACATATTAGTTCGGAACCGTCTTCAATGGTTGAGGGCCGCAAGATGACCTCTGACATCCTGTCGCGCCCGGACCGGCCCGATGCAATCTACTATTCGAACGATGATCTTGCGAGCGGCGGTATAATGCATTGCCTTGCCAACGGGATTTCCATCCCTGACGAAATTGCTGTCGCGGGTTTCAACGGGCTTCCGTTCTTGGATGCGCTCCCCATCCAGCTAACGACGATCGTAACGCCACGATATGAAATGGGGCATCGCGCCGGACAGTTCCTTGCGGATGTGAATGCAACCTCTTCGGATGCGACGAAGCCGCACCACATTGATCTGGGCTTCACGCTTCATGAAGGTGAAACCTGCTAGAGGCAGGGTGCGCATTGGTGCCAGCCATCATTGCGGTTTACTTTTGATCTGGGATCAGACCGTCAAAGATGATGGCCCAACCTCAGGTCCAAACCCTCAGGATCGTCGCGACCGGTTCAGGCGTAGCAAAACAGATGGAGTGACCGCCTTCCACAATATGGAGCGTCGTATTTGGCATGGCGCGGGCGATGTTCTCTGCGCGGTCGGGTGGTGCTTGCCGATCGTAACGACCGGCAAAGATGAGCGTTTGCGCGTGAATCCTGGGCAACAGATGCCAAGCGTTATGGTTTGCACGCGCTGCGAGCAGGCGAGGGTAGCCAAGCATATTGTTGTGGCGCGACAGAAACTCAGCTTCCGTTTTCACACGCGCGGCAATGGTTCCTGCCGCTTCCTCGGGCGCTCGTGTTATGCGGTCGGCAAAGCGGCAGTCCAGAATATCAAGCGCACGGCGCGCCCGTTCCTCGGCATCTGGGATGTGCAGAAAATCATGGACGGGGTAAGAGCTTCCGCCAGCGCCTCCTGCCGCTCCGGCGCAGAGCGCGATCCGGTTGATCCGATTTGGCGCCAAGGCGGCCAGATGCAACGCCGTCATTGCACCAAAACTTTCGCCAAGTATATCGGCCTGTGTCCATCCCAGCGCGTCCATCAGATGCAAGGCATCTTGCGCAAAGTCCTGCATGGTCCATTCGCCATCTGGCGCATCAGTAAGGCCCAGCCCGCGCGGATCGGCGGCGGCAACGGTAAAATGACGCTTTAATTCGCTGTCAAACACGGGCGCACGGATGGACAGATCAAAATTTGAACCGCCTAGGAAAAGCAGTGGCGGCCCGGCACCTTCAACACGCACATTCACACCAAGTCCGGCAGTGCTCAGACGTCTGGCGGGCGTCATGTTATACGGTCTTTCTGGTCTTGAACATGCGGATCAGCGGGAGCGATAACATCCCAATTGCGGCGACTGTCAGGACTGCGGCGATCGGGTGGCCGACAAAGAATGCCGAAAAGCTACCGTCGGTGATGATCAGTCCTTGGCGTAAGCTGATCTCCAGTGTCGGCCCAAGAACCATGCCGATGACCAAAGGTGCCATGGGATAGCCTTGTCGGCGCAGGATGAACCCCAGAATGCCAGCAATTGCCATCACTAGCAGATCAAACGGGTTACCACGCACAAAGTAGACACCAACCGTGCAAAGCAGACTAATCATGACCAGCATATAGGCTTCCTTGATCCGCAGAATTGGGGCCGCCATCCGCGAAACCAACATGCCCAAGGGCAACAGCATCAAGTTGATCACGAAAAATCCCGAGAAGATCGCCGCCATCAAAACCGGATTGTCCGTCATTAGGCGCACGCCGGGGGTCACGCCATGCAACGTGAGCGTCGCCAGCATGACTGCGGTAATCGCATCGCCCGGTATGCCAAGCGCCATTGTCGGCACTAGTGCTGTGCCTCGCTTCATTTGACAGTTTTGATTTTTTCTGAATCTCTCCGAAACGGATCAACGTTCTGCGGAGATGAGATGATGAAAAGAGGGCGCAAGCCGAAGTATGTGGTG
>SKIM01000303.1 GCA_007116445.1 Natronohydrobacter sp. | reverse complement strand
TGTCCATGATGCCGCCCCAGAGCCGCAACAACCGCACGCGGCCCAGGCCGGGAAAGAGCGCCATGCCGCCTTCGGCCACATCCTCGATCACGGGCAGGTTGCCGCGCTGGGCGTAGGAATTGTAGCCGTCGATATCACCGCCAAAGACCAGCCCGCCCTTGTCGGACTGGCTGCAATAGAAATGCCCTGCGCCGAAAGTGATCACGCCGGGGATCACGGGTTTCAGGCCCTCCGAGACAAAAGCCTGCAGGACATGGGATTCAATCGGCAGGCGCATGCCGGCCATGGCCATCACGCGGCTGGAATTGCCCGCCACCGCCACGCCCACCTTGCCCGCGCCGATATAGCCGCGCGAGGTCTCGACGCCGAGGCAATGGCCATTTTCGATGCGAAAGCCGGTGACTTCGCAATTCTGGAGGATGTCCACACCGCGACTATCCGCGCCGCGGGCATAGCCCCAGGCGACAGCATCATGGCGCACTGTGCCGCCGCGCCGTTGCGCGAGCCCGCCCTTGATGGGGAAGCGTGCGTCGTCATAGTTCAGGAACGGGTATTCGCGCTTGAGTTGTGCGACATCGAGAAATTCGGCATCGGCGCCGTTCAGGATCATGGCATTGCCGCGCCGGATGAAGGCGTCGCGCTGGGCGTCGGTGTGGATCAGGTTCAGAATGCCGCGCTGGCTGACCATCGCGTTATAGTTGAAATCCTGCTCCAGCCCTTCCCAGAGCTTGAGCGAGAATTCGTAGAAAGGTTCATTGCCGTCGAGCAGGTAATTCGAGCGGATGATCGTCGTGTTGCGCCCGACATTGCCGCCGCCGATCCAGCCCTTTTCGATCACCGCGACCTTGTGCTGGCTAAACTGGCGGGCCAGGTAATAGGCGGTCGCCAGCCCGTGCCCGCCGCCGCCCACGATGACGATGTCGTAATGCGGTTGCGGGTCGGGGTCGCGCCAGGCGGGCGTCCAGCCTTTATGGCCGGTCAGGGCCTCTTTGATCACGCGGAAACCGGAATAGCGCATGGCGGTCCTCTTGACTACGCGCCCACTCTAGCCTGTTTTGCAGGCGGTGGCGCGCTGAGAACTGACAGAACCGTCGTCAAATGCGACTCCGCTTTGCTTTGTGGACGGGCCTGTTTCGCGATGCGGGTTGCGCAAGCTATTGAAAAATATTGGCTATGGACGTTCCGCGCCATGTGTCGCCGGATCGGACCATTCGGCCGCATTTGCGCCCTCTATCGGGTTTGCGCGCGGCGCTCGGTCCTGCGACGGGGGCTGTGCAACAGGCGAAACCCTGATCTTGACATGAAATTTGGTTTCCCGCAGTGAAAAATTATTGACAGATCGTGTTGGGCTGGCGCAGCTTTGAGCGGGTCGGGATGCCTGCCGGTTCCGTCGACCACGCCGCCGCCAGAAGGGAATGTCACATGACCATGAAACGAATTGCCATTATCGGCGCAGGCCCTTCGGGCCTGGCACAGTTGCGCGCCTTTCAATCTGCTGCCGCAAAAGGCGAGGTCATTCCCGAGATCGTCTGTTTCGAGAAGCAGGACAACTGGGGCGGGCTCTGGAATTACACCTGGCGCACCGGGCTCGATGAAAATGGCGAGCCGGTGCATTGCTCGATGTATCGCTATCTGTGGTCGAACGGTCCCAAGGAAGGGCTGGAATTTGCCGATTATTCCTTCGAGGAGCATTTCGGCAAGCAGATCGCGTCCTACCCGCCGCGCGCAGTGCTGTTCGACTATATCGAGGGGCGGGTGAAGAAAGCGGGCGTGCGCGACTGGGTGCGGTTCAACACGGCCGTGCGCTGGGTGAGCTATGACGATGACAGCGGGCTGTTCACGGTCACTGTGCATGACCACGCGCGCGATCATGTCTATTCCGAGACATTCGACCATGTGATCGTGGCCTCCGGGCATTTTTCAGTGCCGAATGTGCCGCATTATCCGGGCTTCGAGAGCTTCAACGGGCGCGTGCTGCACGCCCATGATTTCCGCGATGCGCGCGAATTTGCGGGCAAGGATATTCTCGTGATGGGCGCGTCCTATTCCGCCGAGGATATCGGCTCGCAATGCTGGAAATACGGCGCGAAATCGGTCACGTCCTGCTATCGCTCGGCGCCGATGGGGTTCAAATGGCCCGACAATTGGGAAGAAAAGCCCGCGCTGGAGCGGGTCGAGGGCAATACCGGCTATTTCAGCGATGGCAGCACCAAACATCTCGATGCGATCATTCTTTGCACCGGCTACAAGCATTTCTTCAACTTCCTGCCCGATGATCTGCGGCTGAAAACCGCCAACCGGCTGGCAACAGCGGATCTTTATAAAGGGGTGGTCTGGGTGCATAACCCCAAGCTGTTCTATCTGGGGATGCAGGACCAGTGGTTCACCTTCAACATGTTCGACGCCCAAGCCTGGTGGGTGCGCGATGCGATCCTGGGCAAGATCGCGATCCCTGAGGACAAGGCCGTGTTGCTGGCCGATGTCACCGACCGCGTGGCGCGCGAAGATGCCGGGCAGGACACCAAGGACGCGATCCTCTATCAGGCCGATTACATCAAGGAGCTGGTGGCCGAGACGGATTATCCGTCCTTCGATATTGACGGCGCGTCGCAGGCTTTCTTCGAGTGGAAGAAGCACAAGGCCAAGGATATCATGGCGTTTCGCGACAATTCCTACCGTTCGGTCATCACAGGCACGATGGCGCCGGTGCATCACACGCCGTGGAAAGACGCGCTTGATGACAGTATGGAAGCCTATCTGCAGAATTGAGGCTCAGCTGTCGCGCAGGCGGGCTGTGGCCCATCGGGCGGCGTCGGCCACCACTGGATCGGCGTCGTCGCACAGGCGCTGCGCGGGTGCCAAGAGCCGTGCGTCGCCGGAATTGCCGATGGCGTAGAGCACGTTGCGGATGAAGCGGTTGCGCCCGATGCGTTTGATGGGCGAGCCTGAAAAACGCGCGCGGAAACTGGCATCGTCGAGCGTGGCAAGCGCGGCCAGATCGGGCGCGATCATGCCCTCGCGCGCGGCGAGCTTTGTTTCGCGCGCAGTGGTGGCGAATTTGTTCCAGGGGCAGACGGCCAGGCAATCGTCGCAGCCATAGATCCGATTGCCCAGTTTTGCGCGCAGATCCAGTGGCACCGGGCCGTGATGCTCGATTGTCAGGTAGGAAATGCAGCGCCTTGCATCGAGCTGGAAGGGCGCGGGGAAAGCGTCGGTCGGGCAGATATCCAGACAGGCGCGGCAGCTGCCGCAATGCTGGGCCTCCGGGCTGTCTGGGGGCAGGTCGAGCGTGGTGAAGATC
>SKIM01000094.1 GCA_007116445.1 Natronohydrobacter sp. | reverse complement strand
GTGTGGTCTTCATCATCGACGGCGATGTTAAGCAGGTAATCGGGCCCGCGCGCGAAGGATGTGACTGCCGGCAGGAACCAGGTGCCAAGGCTGTCCGCATTGGTCGCGATGCTGAGAGTAACCGGCATTTCTACGGGTTCGCCGAGTCCGGGCAAGTGCTCGAGCAGGTCCTTCTCCAGCATGCCAACATGTTCCATGTGCCTGCAGAGCCAGGCGCCCTGCTCGGTGGCGGTGCAGGGGGTAGCCCGCAGGATCAGCACCGCGCCGAGGCGCTCTTCGAGGTTGCGCACCCGTTGCGAGATGGCTGAGGGCGTGACGCTCAGCGCTCGCGCGGCAGCCTCAAAACTGCCGGTCTGGACAACCATGGCGACGGCACGGGCAGCAGCATAATCGATCATGGGTTAATTTCACTTCGTTGACGTTAATCACATTAACTTGCCTAAACCATGACCGCTCGATACTGCAAGCCCCACGAGTGATTTGACAGGCGAGTTGGCAGCATGGTTCTTCCGGTTTTCTTTACAGGTCTGACGATGGGGATCAGTCTGATCGTCGCAATCGGCGCGCAGAACGCTTTCGTGCTGCGCCAAGGACTCAGGGGCGAGCATGTCTTCGCGATCTGCCTGACCTGCGCGGTGTCTGATGCGCTCCTGATCGTGCTCGGCGTGTCCAGTTTCAGCAGAATTGCGATGGCCGTGCCTTGGGTCGATCCGGTGATGCGCTTTGGCGGGGCCGCGTTCCTGATCTGGTATGGCGCGCGCAGTCTGCATTCAGCCTTGAGTGCAGGCGAAGCTCTGGCCGTAAGCGGCAGGGGGCAGCCTGCGCCGTTGGCGAAGGCGCTGGTGGCGTGTCTCGCGATTATCTGGCTAAATCCGCATGTGTATCTCGACACAGTGGTGTTGCTCGGAACGATCTCGACGCAATTTCCGGGTCGCGAGACCATCTTCGCCGCCGGCGCAGTGACGGGCTCTTTTCTCTTCTTCTTCTCGCTTGGGTATGGTGCGCGCTGGTTGCGACCGCTATTTGCAAGTCCGAAGGCTTGGCGCGTGCTGGAGGCGGGGATCGCCCTCGTCATGTGGGCTATCGCGGCGAAGCTGATCCTGAGTGCCTGAGACGGCGCGGCCCGCAAGAGAAACGGAGACACGCATGTATCTGCCAGACCATTTTCAAGAGGTCGATCCGACCGAGATCGAAGCGCTTATAGCTGCCGATCCGCTGGCTTGCATCGTCGCCCAGACGGACGCGGGGCTCGTTGCCAATCACCTGCCTCTGCTTCGCGGCAAGGAGGGTGAGTTCATAGGGCATGTGGCGCTCGCCAACGACATGCACCGGCTGATCTGCGACGGGCAGGACGTGCTGGCAATATTCCGTGGCGCAGACGGCTATATCTCCCCGAACTACTACCCAAGCAAGTCTGAGCATCACCGGCATGTGCCGACGTGGAATTATCAGGTCGTCCACGTTCACGGCGAGATCACATTCCAACACGACGTCCGATCGAAACGCGCCGCAGTTGGTCTGCTCACCAGCCATAATGAGCGCCGCCTGCATGGTGACGCTGCATGGAGGATGTCAGACGCGCCCGCCGATTACATGGAGGCAATGCTGGACGCGATCGTCGCCTTCCGCATCGCCATCCGCCGAACCATTGCCAAGTCGAAGCTAAGCCAGAACCGCGAGCCACGCGATCATCGAGGCGCCGTCGAAAGCTTGCGGATCGTGGGAAAGGCCGCCTTGGCTGGCAAGATGGCGCAACGGGTTCCCAGAGGATGAATATGTCGTTGGCCGATGCCTGAACTCCGTAAGGTGGATGCGCATTTCGATGAATTGCGACGAAGAAACTGGCGACTTCGAATTTTCGCCCAAATCTTGCCAGTCTCGCCGGTTTCTGAGTAGCGCAGACTTATCGAGCGATTGGTTCGGTGTTGGGCACATGGGCTCTCAATTTTGCTGATGCTCTGGTAATCCAAATTTTGGCATGTTTTGATGCTTTCGACCTTGGCGGTATGGAAATCCGAAAAGGCTAGATCCAGGGACCGACCGAAGGAAACGAACAATAACCTTCGGTCGTGATGCAGCATGCGCGTAGACGCGCTGAGAGTCGGCTCAGGGCAGGTATAGCAGGTTTCCGGTGCAATGCGGCACCCGGAACAAGACGCCCGCCCAGTGACTCGCTCCGGCGCCCTAGCGATCGACACCTTTGCAGCTATCGAAATCAAGCGCAATCGGCGGCGTAGATCAATCTACATTTTGGCATGCTGTATCAGCCACTTCTCGACCGCTTCAATCAACTCGGGCTTCATGCGTGTTCCCTTCGAGACAGCCGTCGCAAGTGCCGTGTTGTATACGCTGAATGGCGGTGTCAACTCCTTCATCACAACCCCTATCTTCGGCTCTCCGAACCTGCCGCGAAGGCCGCGTTGGTCGATGATGTCGTTGATCCGGTCTTTCGCTTCCGTTGTCAGACACCCGTTTTGTGCAACCACGAAACCCAGCCCGGTATTTACGGTCGTAGGTCCTGTTACGGGTGTTGGTGCGTTAACAGATATTGCGGCTGGCGTTGCCTTTGTCAGCTTGACGCCTTCAGCAGCAAGGAAATCGAGAAATTCGTCGCGCTGTTCGTCGGAGGCTTTGCGCCATGCGTTTTTCATTTCATGAAGCGGCGTTCTTATGCCGCCGAGCCCAGCCGCACGCCGCGCTTCAGCAACCGACTTGTATTTTCCGGCCTTAAAGTCCAGCCAGATCTGCGGGTGATCTCTCTGTAGCCGTTGGGCAATGTAGTCATTGTCGCGCTTTGCCATAGTTTGATACTGCTTGCGTAGATTGATCTACTCTATTAGTTGCTTTCGCAATTGTTCCTGAGCGCGTTGCCACTGGCGCTAGGCACTGGCAAGATGCATCATGACGACTGACGGCATTTTTTCTGTGAGGCCCGCGGCTTGGAACTTCGGTGATAGAGGCGCATGCACCGTTTATGCTATGGACATGTGGCGCTCGGGTTAACGGCCCACTCCGCCCAGTTCTGGGCATTTGCGCGACCACAGACACCAAGAACGGCTAAGAACACTTGCTCAGCAAGCCGATTCGGGCGATTTTGTCATAAGGCATCCAGCCGCTTGGGAAATGACGGATGAAACCAATAGACTTCTTTTTTTCTATAGGTAGCACGTATACGTTCCTGACTGTAATGCGGCTGCCCGCTTTTGCGCGCACGCACAACGTCACCATCAACTGGCGTCCTTTCAACGTCCGCGCCATTCTTGTCGAGCAGAACAACATCCCTTTCGCCGGAAAACCTGTGAAGG
>SKIM01000353.1 GCA_007116445.1 Natronohydrobacter sp. | reverse complement strand
GTGGCCATGCTGAGCAATTCCGGGATCCCCATCGTCGAAATCATGGATATCGACGGTGATCCGGTTGATTCGATGGTGGGCATTTCCCACCGGCGGGCGGGGCGCGACATGGCCGAAGCGATTCTTGCCGCTGGCTATCGCCGGATCGGGTTTCTGGGCTCGAAGATGCCCGATGATCACCGCGCGCGCAAAAGGCTCGAAGGGTTCTGCGAGGCGCTGCAAGAAGCCGGGCTGGAGCTGGCCGCGACCGAACATTACGCAGGCGGCTCGTCACTCGGCAAGGGGCGCGAGATGACCGAAGCGATTCTGAAACGCCAGCCTGATCTGGATTTCCTTTATTATTCCAACGACATGATCGGGGCAGGGGGGCTGCTCTACTGTCTGGATCAGGGTCTGGATGTACCAGGGCAGATCGGGCTTGCAGGCTTCAACGGGTTGGAGCTCCTCGACGGGTTGCGGCTGCGCCTGGCCACGACCGATGCTTGCCGGCGCGAGATCGGTCTGCGCGCCGCCGAAATCGTGGCCGGGAAATCCGATGATGGCGTGATCGGCGGCAAGCGGATCGAGCTGACGCCGATCGTAAATCACGGTGATACGATCCGCAAAGCGTGACCGCGCTCAGCGCTCGGGCGGGATGGAATAGGTCATCGAGGCGCGCGCCACTGGCGCCTCGCTGCCGTCCGAGAAGATCAGACACTCGCCAACCGCCAGCACGCGGCCGAGCTTGAGCAAACGAGTGCGGCAGATCAGATCGACGCCTGCCGCCGGTTTGCGCATGAAGTCGATGGCGCAATTCGTGGTCACGCTCAGCCCCTTGGGACCGATCATCGCCATGATCGCCAGATAGACGGACACATCCGCCAGCGCGAACATGGCTGGCCCTGATACTGTGCCACCGGGGCGCAGATGGCGCGGGTCGTGCAAAAGCCTGACCGTCGCGGACATCGGGGCCACATCCTCGATGGTGAACATCTCGGCGACCTGCTGAAATTCAGTCCTCAGAAATTGTTCCAGCTCGTCGCGGGTCATCTGCATCTGTGACGGGTCCGTTTTGGATTTGCTTCGCTGCGTCATTTGCGTAAACTCGGGCTAAACGGGGAGGATTTGCAAGATGGATGAGGGACTTCTGCGCTGTGACGTTACGGCAGGCGTGGCGCGGCTGGTGATGAACCGGCCTGCCAAGCTGAATGCGCTGTCGGATGCGATGCTGGCCGCGCTGAAGGCCGAATTGACACGGATCGCAGCGGAGCCGTCGATCAGGGTGGTGATCCTCGCTGGCGCGGGCAAGGCGTTTTGCGCAGGCCATGATCTGGGCGAGATGCAGGCCGGACGCGCTGCCGATGACGGGGGGGCGGCCTATTTCGCGGACCTGTTCGGACGCTGTGCCGACGTGATGCAGATGATCCCCGCCCTGCCGCAGCCGGTCATTGCCGAAGTGCATGGCATTGCCACGGCAGCGGGTTGTCAGTTGGTGGCGTCCTGCGATATGGCTGTCGCGGCGCAGGGCACGCGGTTTGGCGTGAATGGCGTCAATATCGGGCTGTTCTGCTCGACCCCGATGGTGGCGCTGAGCCGCAACATCCCGCGCAAGATGGCTTTCGAGTTGTTGACCACAGGCCAGTTCATTGATGCGGGGCGCGCGATGGAGCTGGGGCTGGTGAACCGCGTCGTGCCCATGCAGGCGCTGGAGGCCGAGACGCAGACCCTCGCGCAGATGGTGGCCGAAAAACTGTTTTCCGCCGTGCGGATCGGCAAGCAGGCCTTCTACCGGCAGGCCGAGATGGATCTGGCCAAGGCCTATGACTACGCGGGCGCCGTCATGGTCGAAAACATGCTCTGGCGTGATACGAATGAAGGCATCACGGCTTTTCTGCAGAAGCGCAAGCCCGACTGGGCGCAATAGGCGCATCCGTGGCGCGCTGGCGCTGGCGGTATTGTGGATATTTGTGCAAGGATGAAAGGGCCAGGGCGTGCAGCAGATACTCCGGGCGGTTCTGGTCAGTGCCTGTGTCTTGGTCTCGGCGCTTCCGGGGTTCGGGCAAAGCTCCGGATCGGGGTTTTTCATCAACCCTGTCTAGGTTCTGACCAATGACCATGTGGTCGAAGATTGCGCGCAAGTGACCGTTACGGGGCATGGGGAGGTGCAGGATATCCTGCGCGATCCGGTCAGCGATCTTGCTCTGTTGCGTGTAGCGGCGTTGCATGAGGGTGCGATCCTGAGTTTTCGGGCGACGCGGCCCCGACTGGCAGAGCCTGCGCATGTGATGGGCTATCCTCTGGCCTCGGTTCTGTCGGAGTCGTTGCGTGTGACCAGCGGTTCGGTCAGTGCGCTCAGCGGCTTTGCGGTGGAAGACGGGCTTATCCAGATATCCGCCCCGGTCCAGCCCGGCAATTCAGGCGGCCCGGTGCTGGATGATGCGGGTCAGGTGATCGGGGTGGCTGTCGGTGTTCTGCGGGAAGCCCGCGCGCAGAACGTGAATTTCGCCATCGCGCCGGATGTAGCGCAGGATTTCCTGCGCCAGCGCGGCATCGCGTTCGGGATGGCAGAGAACCGTTCTGAAGCGCGTCAACTGCCTGATATCGTGGAAGCGGTGGCGGAGAGCATCGTTCCGGTTCAGTGTTCAGGTCCGGCGCGTCCGCTGCGCCCCTCGCCCATGCCTGCGCCAGCGGCCACGCTCGGACCAATGAGCCTGATGTATGAGCGCGATGTGGTGGGTTTCGATTATGTCTTTCTGTCGGGTCAGACATTGCCCGGCTGTGCGGCAGAATGCGAAGCCGACAGCGCCTGTCAGGCCTTCACCTTCAACACGCTTCACGATGCCTGTTTTCTGAAATCCGATGCGCGGATACTCGTCACCAATCCCGTTGCCATTTCCGGGTTGATGCCGCAGCTTGCCCATATTGCGCTCGATTCGAGCTTTCGGATCAGATCCGATGTTGATGCGCCGGGCGGGGACTATCTGCGCATCCGCGACAGCAGCTATACCGATTGCCTGCTCGCCTGCGGGTCCGATCTGCAATGCGAGGGCTTCGCCTATGTGCGCGAGCGGCGGGATTGCTGGCTGAAGGATCGCATCGGGCGCGTCGTTTCGATGCCGGGTGTGGAATTCGGTCTGCGCTGAGCGGGGCTTGCTTCAATGCCCGCCCCGCCGGTCCACCAGCGCCGCCATGACCGAGGCGCGCGAGACATGGCCCACGCTGCGCCCGCCTTCGGTCACGCCGAGCCGGTCATGTTGGGCGTCCATGGCTTCCATAACGTCGCGGATGGGCGTGTCGATATCGACGCTGCGTGTGGGCACAGGGCCGGGGCTTG
>SKIM01000051.1 GCA_007116445.1 Natronohydrobacter sp. | reverse complement strand
GCAAAAGCCGCGCGCGAGATTATCGAGGAAATTCTCGACAGCGGTGATGCCAAGACCAAGGCTACAGCCGAAAGCTTCGTGAAGAACCTCAATCTGTTGCGGACCCGCACCGAGAATACCGATCTGACCTTCGCGATCGCGCGCGAAAAATACTTTGATATCTCGGATCTGGGCTGACCGGCCTGTAATCGCTTGATGCGCATGGCCCCGGAACACTTCCGGGGCCGATTTCGCGCCGAATACGGAGAGCCTCATGCTCGCGCTGTCCTATCTCATGCGCTTTATCAACCTTGCCAATCGTGTTATGGGCAACCTGTTCATGTGGCTGTCGGTCGGCATTGTCGGCGTCTGTTTCTGGGTGGTGGTAGAGCGCTATGCTTTCTCGAACACCCGGCTGTGGATGCAGGATCTCTACCCCTGGATGAACGGTGTGATGTTCACGGCAGTGGCGGGATATGCGCTCTATCGCAATGACCATGTTCGGGTCGATATTTTCTACCGCCCGGCCTCGACCTTGCGCAAGGCGTGGCTCGACCTGATTGGGGTCATCGTTTTCCTGATGCCCTTCGCATGGGTCGTGTGGTTCTATTGCTTCAACTTCGTGCAGCGGTCCTGGCGGCTGGGCGAGGCGTCGGCCAATCCGGGCGGGATGCCGGGGCTATGGGTTTTGAAAACCTTCATTCTGGTGCTCGCGGTCGTGATCGCGCTGCAGGGGCTGGCAATGGCGATCCGATCGATCCTGATCATTGCAGGGCGCGAAGATCTCGTGCCGAACGATTACCGCTACAAATACGATACGGAGCACGGCTGACATGGATCCTGTCCTGATTGGTGAGATCCTCGCCGGGCTGATGTTCTTTGCCGTGATAGGCTTTCTCCTGATCGGCTTTCCCGTGGCTTTCACACTCGCGGGGACGTCGGTCCTGTTTGCCTATCTGGGCGTTTATTTCGGCGTCTTCGATTTGTCGAACCTGCGCGCGCTGGCGGGCCGCTACACAGGCTACATGATCAATGAAGTGCTCGTCGCCGTGCCCTTGTTCATCTTCATGGGGGTGATGCTGGAGCGCAGCAATATTGCCGAGCAGCTATTGTCCACGATGGGGCGGCTCTTTGGCAATATCCGCGGTGGCCTGGGGATTTCGGTGATTCTCGTGGGTGCGCTTCTGGCGGCCTCGACGGGCGTGGTCGGGGCGACTGTGGTGACGATGGGGCTGATCTCATTGCCTGCGATGATGCGCGCAGGCTACGATCCGAAGCTCGCCTGCGGTTCGATCTGTGCCAGCGGGACGTTGGGCCAGATCATTCCCCCCTCGACCGTGCTGATCTTCATGGGCGACATGATCGCGGGCATGAACAGTCAGGTGCAGATGAGCCTTGGCAATTTCGCTCCGAAAACCGTTTCCGTGGGCGATCTCTTCGCGGGCGCGATGATCCCCGGCTTGCTGCTTGTCGCGCTCTATATCGGCTACATCATCTTCAAGGCGATTTTCGATCCCGAAAGCTGTCCCGCGACCCCGGTCGCCCCGGAAGAGAAACAGGGGCTGTGGAAAGAAATCCTGTTTGCATTGATCCCGCCGCTTCTGCTGATCATGGCGGTTCTGGGCTCGATCTTGGGCGGCATCGCGACCCCGACCGAGGCCGCATCCGTGGGCGCTGTCGGGGCAACACTCCTCGCTGCGCTGCGCTGGCGGTTGTCATTCGCGGTCTTCACCGAAGTTGCGCGACGCACGGCGGTGATCACCTCGATGATCTTCATCATCCTCTTTGGCGCATCCGTTTTTGCTATCGTTTTCCGTCAGATGGGCGGCGACAATCTGGTGCGTGAATTCCTGACCTCCATGCCCGGCGGCGCGATGGGCGCGATGATCGTGGTCATGCTGATCATGTTCGTGCTGGGTTTCATTCTCGATACATTCGAGATCATCTTCATCGTGTTGCCCATCACCGCGCCAACGCTGCTGCTGCTCGGGGTTGATCCCGTCTGGCTGGGGGTGATGATCGGGGTCAATCTGCAGACGAGCTTCCTCACCCCGCCTTTTGGTTTTTCGCTCTTTTACCTGCGCGGGGTTGCGCCCAATGCGATCACCACCGGCATGATCTATCGCGGGGCGGTGCCTTTCGTTGTCTTGCAGATTGTCGCGATTGCTCTGCTGTTTGTCTTTCCCGGGCTTGTGCTGTGGCTGCCCTCTATTCTGTTCTGAACAGCCGCCCGCGCGCGCTGTTGACTTGCGACATGGCCTTCGGTTAGCTGCTCGTTGCAGTTAGGGTGTCGCAGTGCCATCAAAGCTGACGGCCTCTCGGGCCATCGATGATGAAGGGGTCCGGCCAGCACAAGCCGTCGCGCTATGTGCCGCGCGCGCCAGAGGAAAGAACACAGTGCAGAACATGAACATGCACAAGGTCAGGTCGGCTTTTGGGAGCAATGCGGATTGGCGCATGCCGCATCCGATCCGACTGCGCGCCATAAGGCACTGATGGAGCGGGTGATCATCATCCCGGCGCGCTACGCGTCCACACGCTATCCCGGCAAGCCATTGGTGGGGCTGCGCGGTGCCACGGGGGAGTGCCGCAGCCTGATCGAGCGCAGCTGGCGCGCGGCCTGCGCGGTCGAAGACGTGGATGGCGTGTTTGTGGCAACAGATGACGAACGCATCGCCGAGCGCGCCCATGGCTTCGGCGCGCAGGTGGTGATGACGGACGCGGCCTGTCGCAACGGCACGGAGCGTTGCGCGGATGCCCTGGCGCGGCTGGGGATTGCGCCGAAACTGGTGGTCAATCTGCAAGGCGACGCGCCCTTGACCCCGTCCTGGTTCGTTACTGCATTGATCCGCGCGATTGACGCAGGTGCCGAGATGGCGACCCCGGTCTTGCGCCTGACGCCCCAGACCCACGCCCGGTTTCTCGACGACCGGCGCGCAGGTCGCGTAGGGGGCACGACTGCAGTGATGAATGCGCAGGGACGGGCGTTATATTTCTCAAAGGAAATCCTGCCTCATACCGGGCGCAGCTATGCTGCAGACGAATGTGTCCCTGTCTTTCATCATGTTGGCGTCTATGCTTATACGCCTGGGGCGCTGCGGTCCTATATGACCGCTGGCCCCTGCGCGCTCGAAGAGTTGGAAGGGCTGGAGCAGTTGCGGTTTCTCTACCACGGTCTGCCCATCACATGTGTCGAGGTCACGGCACAGGGCCGCGAATTCTGGGAGTTGAACAATCCCGAAGACGTCGCACGGATCGAGACGGTTCTGGTGCGCGAGGGGATTGCATGAGCCTGCGCATCGGTGAGATCGAGATCGGCAATGAGCGCCCCTTCGTGTTGATTTC
>SKIM01000291.1 GCA_007116445.1 Natronohydrobacter sp. | reverse complement strand
CGATGGGCGAGACAACAGTCGGCATGGGTTTCTGTCTGGGGGAAGAATTCGACCTCTGGGACGCGAAGCTGAATGACGCCTATCAGATGCTGCGCGCGGAATATGCCGCGCAGGATGCCGCCCGCTTCGAGGGCGCGCCCGCGATGGTGGCGCAGCTGCGAGACATGCAGCGCGCCTGGATCGGGTTTCGCGATGCGCGTTGCGGGTTCGAGGCGGCGCAATGGCATGGGGGGACCGGTGCGAATCCGGGCTTTCTGGGCTGCGTGATGCAGCTGACCGCGGATCAGACGCTGTATCTCTGGTCGGTGTTTCAGGGGGTTCAGTAAGGGGCTGGCATGAAACTTCTATCTTCAGTGCTGACAGGGTCCGAGAGTTTCCGCGCCAATCGTGAGGCCCATCTCGCGGCGCTTGCGGAGATCGAGGCCGCGCAGGCGCTGGCGCGCGCAGGCGGCGGCGAGACTGCGCGCGCGCGCCATATTGCTCGCGGCAAGATGCTGCCGCGTGACCGGGTGGCGAACCTGCTCGATCCCGGCTCGCCCTTTCTGGAACTGGGCAGCACTGCCGCGCATGGGCTCTATGACGGGGCTGCGCCCTGTGCCGGGGTGATTGCGGGGATTGGCCGGGTGGCCGGGCGGATGTGCATGATCATCTGCAATGACGCGACGGTGAAGGGTGGCACTTACTACCCGATGACGGTCAAGAAGCATCTGCGCGCCCAGGAGGTGGCAGAGGAAAACTGTCTGCCTTGCATTTATCTGGTCGATAGCGGTGGGGCGAACCTGCCAAATCAGGACGAGGTTTTTCCTGATCGTGACCATTTCGGGCGGATTTTCTACAATCAGGCGCAGATGTCGGCCAAGGGGATCGCGCAGATCGCCGTCGTGATGGGCTCTTGCACGGCGGGCGGGGCCTATGTGCCGGCGATGTCGGATGTGACGATCATCGTGCAGGGGCAGGGCACGATCTTTCTGGCCGGCCCGCCGCTGGTCAAGGCCGCGACAGGGGAAGTGGTCAGCGCCGAGGATCTGGGCGGCGGTGATGTGCATACGCGCCTGTCGGGCGTCGCGGATTATCTGGCCGAAGACGATGCGCATGCGCTGGCCCTGGCGCGGCGCGCGGTGGCCAGTCTGGGGCCGGGTGTGGGCGCTTTAGGGGCCGGTTTTGGGGGGGACAGTTTCGACGCGCCTGCCTATGACCCCGAAGAGATCCTGGGCCTAGTGCCCGCAGATCTGCGCACGCCCTATGACATCCGCGAAGTGATCGCGCGTGTCGTCGATGGTTCGCGCTTCGACGAGTTCAAGCCGCGTTTCGGGGAAACGCTGGTCACGGGATTTGCGCATGTCATGGGGTGTCTCGTCGGCATCATCGCCAATAACGGGGTGCTGTTTTCCGAGGCGGCCGTGAAAGGCGCGCATTTCGTCGAGCTGTGTTCGCAGCGGCGGGTTCCCTTGGTTTTCCTGCAGAATATCACTGGCTTCATGGTCGGACGCAAATACGAGAATGAAGGTATCGCGCGCCATGGGGCCAAGATGGTGACCGCAGTGGCCACCACATCGGTGCCCAAGATCACGCTGCTGGTGGGCGGCAGTTTCGGCGCGGGCAATTATGGCATGGCCGGGCGCGCCTATGGTCCGCGTTTCTTGTGGACATGGCCCAATTCGCGCATTTCGGTCATGGGGGGGGCGCAGGCGGCCGGGGTGCTGGCCACAGTGCGCCGCGATGCGATCGAGCGCGCGGGCGAGAGCTGGAGCGCAGAGGCGGAGGCAGAGTTCAAGCGCCCGACCATCGAGATGTTCGAGCGCCAGTCACACCCGCTTTATGCCTCGGCCCGGCTCTGGGATGATGGCATCATCGACCCGCGCCAGACGCGGTCTGTGCTGGCGCTGTCGCTTGCGGCGGCCCTGAATGCGCCGATCCGCGAGACGCGTTTCGGCCTGTTCCGGATGTAGCGCGGCCCAACGGGGGGGGGCGTGGCGCAGAATGCAAACAGCGCTGGTTGGCTTCCGTCATGGAGTGCGGGGCGGGGCAGAACCCCGGCGACTGAAGAGAGAGGATGACGGCCCATGTTCGACAAGATCCTGATCGCCAATCGCGGTGAAATCGCCTGTCGCATCATCCGCTCGGCGCGCGCGCTGGGTGTGCGCACGGTCGCAGTCTATTCCTCTGCCGATGCCGCCGCGCTGCATGTCGCGCTGGCCGATGAGGCGGTGCTGATCGGCGGCCCTGCGCCGCGCGACAGTTATCTGCGCGGCGATGTGATCCTGCAGGCCGCGCGCGACACAGGCGCGCAGGCGATCCATCCGGGCTACGGGTTCCTGTCCGAAAACCCCGATTTCGTGGATGCTGTCGCAGCCGCGGGTCTGGTCTTTATCGGGCCCTCCGCGCAGGCGATCCGCGCGATGGGGCTGAAGGACGCGGCCAAGGCGCTGATGGCCGAGGCCGGCGTGCCTGTGGTGCCGGGCTATCATGGCCCCGATCAGTCGCCCGAGCATCTCGCGCAAGCGGCTGAGGCGATCGGCTATCCTGTGCTGATCAAGGCCGTGGCAGGCGGCGGCGGCAAGGGCATGCGGCTGGTCGAGACAGCGTCGGGTTTTGCAGCCGCGCTGGAGAGCGCGAAGGGCGAGGCGGCGACGGCCTTTGGCAATGATGCGGTGCTGATCGAGAAATACATCCTGCAGCCGCGTCATATCGAAGTGCAGGTCTTTGGCGATGGCACGGACGCCGTGCATCTTTTCGAGCGCGATTGCTCCCTGCAGCGCCGCCACCAGAAGGTGATCGAAGAGGCCCCGGCACCGGGCATGACGCCCCAGATGCGCGCAGCGATGGGGCAGGCCGCCGTGCGTGCGGCGCGCGCCATCGGCTATGCGGGGGCGGGGACCGTGGAATTCATCGTTGATGGCCGGGACGGGCTGCGCCCTGACGGGTTCTGGTTCATGGAGATGAACACCCGCCTGCAGGTCGAGCATCCTGTGACCGAGGCCATCACCGGGGTCGATCTTGTCGAATGGCAGTTGCGCGTGGCCGCAGGCGACGGGCTGCCCTGCACGCAGGATGCGCTGGCGATCACGGGTCATGCGTTTGAAGCGCGGCTTTATGCCGAAGATGTGCCCGCAGGCTTCCTGCCTGCGACCGGGCGTCTGGCGCATCTGGATTTCCCGGCCGGGGCGCGGATCGATACGGGCGTGCAGGCGGGCGATGAGATCAGCCCCTGGTATGATCCGATGATTGCAAAGATCGTGACCCACGGACCAACTCGCGCGACTGCCCTCAAGCGGTTGGAGACAGCCTTGGCCGAGACTGAAGTTGCGGGATCGGTGACCAATCTTG
>SKIM01000151.1 GCA_007116445.1 Natronohydrobacter sp. | reverse complement strand
AGCACGCGCAGGGGCTGGCCGGTTTGCAGCGCGCGGATATAGGTCTCGGCGGCGCGTTCGAAATAATAGAGGCGGTTGAACGTGTCGGCCACGTCGCGCCCGATGACCAGAACGCCGTGATTGCCCATGATCATGACCTTTTTTGCAGGGTCACTCAGCATGGCCGCGCAGCGCATCCCTTCTTCCTCGAAAGCCAGTCCGCCGAATTGTTCGTCGATCACGTATCGGTTGAAGAAGGTGGCGGTGTTCTGATCGATCGGCGGCAAGCGGCTGTCAGCAAGCGACGCCAGCACAGTAGAGAAGATCGAGTGCGTGTGCATGACGCAGCGCGCATGCGGGCAGAGCCGGTGGATGGAGCCATGCAACCCCCAAGCTGTCGGGTCGGGCGCGTCAGGCTGGTCCAGCGTGGCAGGGTCATTGGCGTCGATTACCAGCAGATCAGAGGCGCGGATCAGGCTGAAGTGTACCTGATTGGGGTTCATCAGGAAGCGCGTGCCATCTGCATTCACCGACAGGCTGAAATGATTGGCCACAGCCTCGTGCATGCCCAGCTTGGCCGCCCAGCGAAAGGTGGCAGCAAGTTCGCAGCATTCTTGCCAATGGTCGATATCAGGGCGCATGTTCATCTGGATTACTCCGCCGCCAAAGGGGTCGCGCGGCCTGTGGGGACGACCTCGTAGCCGGGTTCTTCGGGTTCATTATCGGTCAGAAGTGCTGGAAATCCGGGGGCGAGGATGCTCAGGCCGGTCGCCTCTTCCAGACGTTTGATGATGTTGGGCGACAACTCGCGCGCGCCATATCGGGCGATGCCGTCATCGAAAATCGACACCATCAGCGGGCTGATTTCCAGCGGAACGCCAGCGTCTTCGGCAATGCTCTGGAACAGGCCAATGTCCTTTTTCACCAGATCCATCGTGAAGGAAATATCGCGCGATCCGTTCAAAATAATCTGGCTCTCGGTTTCATGCACGAAGGACGTGCCGGATGAGATTCTGATCGCCTCATAGGTGGTGTTCAGGTCCATGCCCGCGGCTTTCATCGTCACCAGCGCTTCACAGACGCTCAGCAGATTGGCCGTGGCCAGATAGTTGGTCATGACTTTCAGCACTGACGCAGTGCCGATCTCGCCTGTATGCAGCACGCGGCGGCCCAAGGTGGTCAGCAATGGCAACACAAGCTCGAATGTCGCCCGATCGCAGCCTGCGAAAATCGAGATATTCCCCGTCTCGGCCCGATGACACCCGCCAGAGACCGGGCATTCCACCACGGCCCCGCCTGCCACCTGCACCTGTGCGGCAAGCGCCTGCATGACGCCTGCATCGGTGGTGGACATTTCCATCCATGTCTTGCCGGGGGTCACTTCTGGCAGCATCTCGGTGACGGTTGCTGCACAGATCGCAGGCGATGGCAGGCAGGTGATCACCACATCACAGGCGCGCATCAGGGCGCCTGCGCTGTCGGCACTGCCCGCGCCTTTTGCGACGAAATCCTGTACCTTGGCGGTGTCGAGGTCGAAAACCGTCAGATTATGTCCGTTGCGCAGCAGACTGCCTGCGAGCTTTGATCCCACATTGCCCAGCCCGATAAAGCCCGTTTTCATCGCCGCTCCTTTCGCCCTGCTTTCCGCGAGGTTGCAAAAGATCGCGCCGAAAGTGAAACGACGGATGCAACTATTGAGGGGTCGTTTTCGTTGAATCTGGTGTGCGTCCCCTTCATAGACGGGCGAGGACGCTTTGGATCATTGATTGCCAGACCCAGATCTCGAACCTGTCGCTGGCCCGACGCAGCACCAGCACGGGCAGATGATCCAGCACGCTGCGGGCGGAACCCGGCGAGGGCATTTTGCGCAGATCGAAGGGGAGCCTGCGCGCGAGCAGTGCTTCAGCCCCTGTGCCCTGCAGCGCGAAACCGCACCAGCCATCGGACTGGTCGCTGAGCGCGCCATGCGCTTCCAGACCGTCGGGCAGATTATCGCCAAAGGCAAAGGCCAGATCGCGACCCGCCCAGACCAGATCAATGCCTTGAAGCGTAACCACCTCGCCCGGTGCAGGAAAGCCACCCAGCCGGGCGCGCAGCGCCTCCACCTGACCGGGATAGGGCGCAATCGATGTGATCCGCACAGGGGGCAGCGCGCGCAGGGTGCAGCCGGTTAGCGTGGGCAGCCGCAGTTGTCCGAATGCAGAGGTTTCCTTGAGCTTAATCACGCATCCGCCCTCCATCGGGGTCAAAAAAGACCGGGTTGCAGATTTCCACCGGCGTGCGGATGCCGCGCAGCCCGTCATCAAGGCGCAAGGTTTCACCATGGCGCGCACGTCCGTTTTCCACAAGCGCCAGCCCCAGCCAGCTTTCCAGCATGGGCGAGTAGCATACGGACGTCACATGCCCCTGCCCATAAGCCGCCTTGGCCGGTTTGTCGTAGGGGTAGAGATGCGCGCCTGCCGTGATCTCGGATTGCGGGTCCACAGGGCGCAGCCCGACCAGTTGCAGCCGCGCCGCGCCGGTCAGTCCAGGGCGTTGGCTGGCGGCGCGGCCGATACTGTCCTTTTTGGCGGAGACCATGCCCTGCAAGCCAAGATCGAAAGCGGTCACGCGCCCGTCAATCTCGGCATGGGTCACGAAACCCTTTTCGATACGCAGGACATTGAGCGCTTCCATCCCGTAGGCGCCGCCGCCAAGCCCCTCGGCCAAGGCGACAAGCTGGCGGAACAGATCGGCCCCATAGCGGGCGGGCACTGCCAGTTCATAGCCGCGCTCACCACTGAACGAGATGCGGAACAGCCGCGCGCCAACCCCGCCCACCGTGACAGGTGCGCAGCCCATGAAAGGCATATCGGGCACATCGCCCAACAGATGCCCGAGCAGTGCGTCCGCAAGCGGGCCGGCAATGGCAAACTGCGCCCAGGCCTCGGTGACCGAGATCAGCCGTAACTGCCAATCCGCACAATAGGCCTGCTGCACGAAATCCAGATGGCGCATCACCTCGCCCGCGGCCGCCGTGGTGGTGGTGATCAGGAAATGCTGGTCCGACAGCCGCGCGCAGGTGCCGTCATCCATGACATGGCCATCTTCGCGCAGCATCAGCCCGTAGCGCACGCGGCCCGGTTTCAGGCTGGACATGGTGTTGGTATAGACGAAATCGAGGAAGCGCGCGGCATCCGGGCCTTGCACATCGATCTTGCCCAAGGTGGACACATCGCAGATGCCGACCGCCTGGCGCACATGGAGCGTCTCGCGGTTGCAGGCGCAGCGCCAGTCGCGGTCGGTAGCCTGTGGAAAATAGGAGGGGCGATACCACAGCCCGGCCTCGATCATCGGTGCGCCCATCTTGCGGGTCTGCGCGT
>SKIM01000130.1 GCA_007116445.1 Natronohydrobacter sp. | reverse complement strand
CTTGTCGCTGCCGGTTTTGCCCTGGCGACGCTGGCCTGCGCGCTGATGGCGCTGGTCTTTTTGACACCAGACGGGCGCGCGCAGTTCGAACGCATCCTGGAAAGTGACGACGAATGAGCATTGAGATCGGCCTTTGGGGCGTTGCCATCCTGATGGGGCTGCTGGCGCTGCGCCTGCCTGTGGCGCTGGCGCTGATCATCGTGTCCTTCGGCGGAATGTGGGCGATGCTGGGCTGGAACCCGGCCATGGGGATCCTGTCCAACACCCCCTATTCCTTTGCCGCGCGCTGGACGATGAGCGCGGTCCCGATGTTCCTGCTGATGGGCTTCGTGGCCTTCCATACCGGGCTGACCGGGGGGCTTTTCGATGCAGCCAAGGCGCTGCTGGCGCGTCTGCCCGGCGGGCTTGCGATCTCGTCGATCTTTGCCTGTTCAGGCTTTGCCGCCGTATCGGGATCGTCGCTGGCCAATTCGGCAGCGATGGGCCGGATTGCCATTCCGGAAATGATCAAGGCGGGGTACAAACCTTCGGTCGCCGCCGGGTGCATTGCCGCAGGTGGCACCATCGGCGCGCTGATCCCGCCCTCAATCCTGATGATCATCTATGGCGTGATCGCGGAAACCTCGATCACGCAGGTTTTCCTTGGTGGTATCAGCATCGGCCTGCTGACCGCGTTTTCCTATTGCGTCGTGGTCCTGTGCATTGCCTGGATGCGCCCTGACATCATCCCGCCCACAGGGGCGCAGGAAGCGCCCGAACTCTGGACCGCGCTGAAACAGATTGCGCCGATCGTGCTGCTGGTGATCCTGGTCTTTGGCGGGCTGTTCTCGGGCTTTTTCACCGCCACACAGGCGGGCGCGGTCGGCGCTTTCGGCACGGTCGCGATTGCCGCCGCAATGGGCCGGCTGACCCGCGACGTGATCCGCCGCTCGCTGACCGAGACAGTGATCACCACCAGTTCGCTGCTGATCATCGGCATCGGCGCGACCATGTTCACCCGCTTTCTGGGCGTTTCCGGGGTTTCCAATCTGATCGCCTCTTTCGTCAGCGACACGGGTCTGAGTGTGGTCGTCGTGCTGTTCATCATCATCTGCATCTATCTGGTTCTGGGAACCTTCATGGAACCCTTCGGCGCGATGCTGGTGACTTTGCCGATCTTCCTGCCGCTGATCAGCGCCGAGGGGCTGAGCCTCGTGTGGTTCGGGGTTCTGGTCGTCAAGCTGCTGGAGGTCGGCATGATCACCCCCCCGGTGGGAATGAATGTCTTTGTCATCAAGAATGTCGCCAGCCGCTATGTGATGGTGACGGATGTGTTCCGCGGCGTGCTGCCCTTCATTCTGGCTGATCTTCTGGTCGTGGCGCTGATTGTGGCTGTGCCCTCGCTGGTGCTGTTCCTGCCGGATCTGGTCGCCAGCCGACGCTAGTTGGATCACGCGACAGTCCTGGTGCGGCGCAGCGCGGATACCTGCTCCGCCAATGACGCGCGCAATCTGCCTGTCTTGCAGGCATGTCGCTCAAAAATCATGCGCCAGGGCGCAAGTCCGCGCGGATACGGATCGAAACTGCCGCTCCCCCTATTGAGTCCGGCTAGCCGCGATGACCTGCAAGAACCAGCACCGAGAGCGCAGCATGAAACTTCATATTGTCATTGTGGAACCCGATGAAACCCGCGCGCGGCTGGTGATTGACAGCTTGCAGCCCCTTGGCCATCAGGTGACTGTGATCAGCGAAGCTGCGGGGCTTGCGCGTCGGGTCTGCGACATCGCGCCCGATATCGTGCTGATCGACATGTCCAACCCTTCGCGCGACACGCTGGAGGAAATGGCGCTTGCGTCTGGCCCGATGGACCGGCCGGTTGCGTTCTTCGTGGATCGCACAGATCGGGATCTGACCCAGCAGGCCATTGAAGCGGGCGTCTCTGCCTATGTCGTGGACGGGTTGCAGCCCGAGCGGGTGGCCACAGTCATGGATGCGGCGATCGCCCGTTTTCAGATGTTCCGGCGGATGCGGGTCGAACTGGAAACCACCCGCCGCGCTCTGGAAGAACGCAAGCTGATCGACCGCGCCAAGGGCATCCTGATGAAAGCACGGGGGATCAGCGAGGAAGAAGCCTATGCCTTGCTGCGCAAGACCGCGATGGATCAGGGGCGCAAGCTTGCCGAAGTTGCCAGCGCTCTGGTGACAGCGGCGGGGTTGCTGTCATGAATATGAGCACAATTCGCGTGGGCTTCGTGCCCCTGCTGGATATGGCCCCGGTTGTGGTCGCGCATGAGATGGGTTTTGCCGCAGAAGAGGGGCTGGGGCTGGAACTGACGCGCGCGCCGTCATGGTCGAGCTTGCGCGACATGCTGCTCTGGGGGCATGTCGACGCCGCGCAGATGCTGGCCCCGCTGCCGATCGCAATGTCGCTGGGCCTGGGCGGTGCGGTCGAACGGCTGGATATTCTGCAGGTCCTGTCGGTCAATGGTGATGTCATCGGCGTGTCGCAGGCGCTGGCAGGCAGGCTGCGCGCAGCGGGTCACGATTTCGGATTTGCCGATGCGCGTTGCGCGCGCGACGCACTGGCCCGCGCGGCAGGGGCAGTGCTGCGGATCGGCGTACCGTTTCCCTTCTCGACCCATGTCGAACTGATCCGGTACTGGCTGCGCGATGCGCAGCTGGATTATGAACTTTGCACCATCCCGCCCCCGCGCATGGCCGAAGCGCTGGCCGCAGGCGAAATCGATGCGTTTTGCGTGGGCGAGCCCTGGGGGTCCGTCTCGGTAGAGCTGGGCGCGGGCACGCTGTTATTGCCAAGCCGCGCCATCTGGGCGGTGGCCCCGGAAAAAGTGCTTGCCGCGCGTCATGACTGGATATGCAGGAATCCGTCCCTGACCGCCCGGCTGATGCGCGCAATCTGGCGCGCAGGTCGATGGCTGAACGTGCCGCAGAACCGTTTCATCGCTTCCGAGATACTGGCGAGACCCGAATATGTGAATGCCTCGGTCGAGGTGCTGGATCGCGCCTTGCGGGGTGAAATGGTAATCTCGCCGCAAGGCGAATTGCGCAGCGTTCCTGACATGATCCGCTTTTTCGAGGGTGCGGCCAGCTTTCCCTGGCGGTCACAGGCGGCATGGTTCGCAACGCAGCTTGCCGCGCGGCACGGGTTGGACCCCGCAACCAGTCTGGCGGCCGCAAAGGCGATTTGCCGCACGGATCTCTATCGCAAGAACCTGCGCGCAGCGGGGGCGGATTTGCCCGGCGCCTCGGAAAAACTTGAAGGCAGTCTGCATCACCCCACTGCAGTCGCATCGGAACGCGGGCAGATGATTCTGGCCCCGGACGCTTTTTTCGATGGTCAGGTTTTCGACAG
>SKIM01000124.1 GCA_007116445.1 Natronohydrobacter sp. | reverse complement strand
GAAGGATGCCGTGGGCGCGCTGAAAGCGCGCGGGGTGGCGCAGGCAACAGAGTTTCCGACGGATCACCGGCCCTGGGGCTGGTTTGAGAGCCTCGTCATGGGCAGTCGCTTTCAGGTCAAGCGCATCCATGTTCATCCCGGTGCTGCCCTCTCGCTGCAGAGCCACCATCACCGCTCTGAGCATTGGATCGTGGTCGAGGGCACGGCCAAGGTCACGATTGACGACACAGTGCGGCTCGTGAGCGAAAACCAGTCGGTCTATATCCCGCTTGGTGCGAGACACCGGATGGAAAACCCCGGCAAGGTGCCAATGGTGCTGATCGAAGTGCAGACAGGCACCTATCTGGGCGAAGATGACATCATCCGTTATGAGGATGTCTATGCGCGCGGGCAGGGCGCCAAAGGGTAGGGCAGATGGCACCGAAATTCGGCACAAGTGGCTTGCGCGGTCTGGTCACAGACCTGACCCCTGATCTGGTCGCTGCCCATGTTACTGCGTTTGCGCGGGCCTGTCCGATGGGGCAGGGGGTGTTTGTGGCGCGTGATCTGCGCGCGAGCTCCCCACGCATCGCAGGTGATGTGATTGCAGCGGCGCGCGCGGCTGGCCTGCCTGTGACGGATTGCGGGGCCGTGCCTACGCCTGCACTGGCACTTGCCGCGCAATCGGCGCAGGCAGCGGCCGTGATGGTGACCGGCAGCCATATCCCTGCCGATCGCAACGGGCTGAAATTCTACACCCCTGCAGGCGAGATCACCAAGGCCGAAGAAGGTGCGATCCTGGCCGCACTTGACCTGCCGTCCATTCTTGCGCGCGATGCGGGGCCGCTGCACCATGCTGACCCCGGCCCCGACTATATCGCGCGTATGCGGGCCGCCTATGGGCCAGAGGCCTTGGCTGGCCAGCGCGTGGGCGTGTGGTCGCATAGTGCTGTCGGGCGTGATCTGCTGATTGCGACTTTGCGCGCGCTGGGGGGCGAGGTGATCGAGCTCGGTCGCAGTGACACATTCATCCCCATCGACACAGAAGCTGTCAGCTCTGAGGCGCGTGCGTTTCTTGCGGCTGCAGCAGCAGAGCACGGGCTGGTGGCCATTGCCTCGACTGATGGTGATGGCGACCGCCCGCTTCTGGCGGATGCAACAGGCCGGGTCATTCCGGGCGATGTGCTGGGCCAGATCACAGCGCAGGCACTTGGTGCGCAAACTGTGGTAACGCCGGTCAGCTCTAATACAGGTGTGGCCCAGATGGGGTTTGCGCAGGTGATCCGCACCAAGATCGGCTCGCCGTTCGTGATCGCGGCGATGGCAGCAGCAGGCGCAGGCCGCGTGGTGGGCTATGAGGCCAATGGCGGATTTCTCCTGGGCTTTGACGCAAGCGGCCCCGCAGGCCTGCTGCCCCGGCTGATGACGCGCGACAGCCATTTGCCGATTGTGGCAGCCTTAGTGGCAGCAGGGGCGCAGGGGCTGGCGGCGCTTGTTGCCCAAGGGCCACAGCGCTTTACAGCCGCCGACCGGCTGCAAGAGGTGCCAAGCGCGCGCACAGCAGCCCTTGTGGCGGCCTTGGCGCAAGACCCGGAGGCGCTTCTGGCCCCGCTTGGGGCAGGGGGCGTGCAGAGCCTTGATCTGACAGACGGGTTGCGGCTGACGCTCAGCTCGGGGCGGATCGTGCATCTGCGCCCCTCTGGCAATGCGCCCGAGCTGCGCCTTTACACAGAGGCCGAGCGCGCAGATCTGGCCGAAGCGCTGCTAGCGGAGGCACTGGCGCAGGTCGTGGCGCTGCTCTGAAATGTTTCGCGCGCGAAACACTTGGGGGCGCTTGTTGCCATAGCCGTGATGGCGTAAGAGTGGCATTACAAAAGCAGTTACAGTGGCTCTCTTATGGATATTCAGACATTTTCGCTTTCCGGCCCTGTCCTGATTACCCCGCGCCGCTTTGGCGATGCGCGCGGCTGGTTTTCCGAGACATGGAGCAAGGCGGCTTTGGCTGAAGCCGGGTTTGACTGGCCTGATTTCGTGCAGGACAATCACAGCTTCTCTGCGCCCCGCCACACATTGCGCGGATTGCATTACCAGCGCCCGCCGCATGCCCAGGACAAGCTGGTGCGCTGCTCGCGGGGCGTGATCCTCGATGTTGCCGTCGATGCGCGCAAGGGCGCGCCGAGTTATGGGCAGCATGTGGCCGTCGAGTTATCCGCCGAGACAGGCGCGCAGCTTTATGTGCCCAAAGGCTTCCTGCATGGGTTCCTGACACTGACGGAAGACTGCGAAGTGCAGTATAAATGCACGGATATCTATGCGCCCGAGTGTGACGGGGGCGTGGCGTGGTATTCCTGCGGCATTGACTGGGGCACAGATACGCCTGTTTTGTCGGCCAAGGATGCGCAGGCCACAGCTTTTGCAGATTTCGAGACACCTTTTCAGTTTGAAGGATAGGCCATGAAACTTCTGGTCACGGGGGGCGCGGGGTTCATCGGCTCTTCAGTTGTGCGTCAGGCCATTCGCGACGGTCACAGCGTCGTCAATCTCGATGCGCTGACCTATGCGGCTTGTCTCGAGAATGTGGCCATGGTGGCAGATCATCCGGGCTATGTGTTCGAGCAGGCCGATATCCGCGACCGCGCAGCGCTGACCCGCATTTTTGCCGCCCATCAGCCCGATGCCGTCATGCATCTGGCCGCTGAAAGCCATGTGGATCGCTCGATCGACGGGCCCGGCGATTTCGTCGAGACGAATATCACGGGCACCTATAACATGCTGGAAGCCGCGCGCGCCTATTGGGTGGCCCAGGGGCGGCCCGAAAGCTTTCGCTTCCATCATATCAGCACAGATGAGGTTTTCGGCTCGCTGCCCGAGGACCCTTCTGTCAAATTCACCGAAACCACGCCCTATGATCCGCGCTCGCCCTATTCAGCGTCCAAGGCGGCGAGCGATCATCTGGTGCGGGCCTGGCATGAAACTTACGGCTTGCCTGTGGTGCTGAGCAATTGCTCGAACAATTACGGGCCCTATCACTTCCCCGAAAAGCTGATCCCTGTGGTGATCCTGAATGCGCTCGCCGGAAAACCCCTGCCGATCTATGGCAATGGGGCCAATATCCGCGACTGGCTTTATGTCGAGGATCATGCCGATGCGCTTTTGCTGGTTGTGCAGAAAGGCGAGATCGGGCGCAGCTATAATATCGGCGGCGAGAATGAGCGCAGCAATCTCGACTTGGTGCGCACGCTCTGCGCCATTCTCGATGAGACGCGGCCCAAAGAAACAGGGTCTTACGCTGATCAGATCACTTTCGTGGCCGACCGCCCCGGCCATGATGCACGCTATGCGATTGACCCCGCGCGCATTCGGGGTGAATTGGGCTGGCG
>SKIM01000048.1 GCA_007116445.1 Natronohydrobacter sp. | reverse complement strand
TCGCCCTTCATTTTCGCGGCCAATCCGGTCGTCTCGAAGATCGGTGATGACCATCACGTTCTGGCCATCCAGCGTGTCGAACCCGATGGCACCTTGCGCTTCTTCTCTGCGATCGAGCCGGGGCTGGTGCTGCGCCTGGCGCAAAGCACGGATCTGGAGGCGCATCTGGAACGCGAGCTGACCCGTCTGGCACCCAAGGGCGAAACCCCCGCGATTCTGGCCTGCGACTGCATCCTGCGCAGGCTGGAGGCCGAGAATACCCAAAGCGCGCATCGCATCTCCAGGCTGCTGGACCGTTTCGGGGTGACAGGGTTCAACACCTATGGCGAGCAATTCAATCTGGTGCATGTGAATCAGACCTTCACCGGGCTGGCTTTTTATCCGCCCGATGATGACACGGACGCGCTGGCCAACAGCGATTTTACGGAACATCTTGTGAAGACTCGCGCGGATGCCTGAGAAGTTTCTGATCGACAATCTGAGCCCCGAAGAAGAAAACGCGCGGCTGCGCGCGATCATCGGCGCGTTGATGGATCGGTCGGAACGCGCGACCCAAAGCCCCAACCGCCCCATCGGCCAGCTCAGCCATGTGGTCGCGATGGAGCAGCAGATCCGCACCCGCACCCGCGATCTGGCCGAGACCCTGGACCGGCTGCGGATCTCGAACGCACGGCTGTCACAGGCCGAACGCGAGGCTGTGAATGCCCGCAACGCGCTTGCCGATGCGCTGGAAGCCATGAGCGAGGGCTTTGCGATGTTCGACGCGCAGGACCGGCTGACGATGTGGAATTCGCGCTTCTGCGCCGATCTGCCGGATGTGCGCGCGCGAATCGAGCAGGGTTTGTTTTTCCAGCAATATGTGCAATTCGTCTCGGAAAGCACCGCGCTCAACCTCGCCGGCCATGTCGCGCGCGAAGACTGGGTGGCGCAGCGCATCGAGAGCCACCGGCGGCGTGACGTGAATTTCATGGTTCCACTGGTCGAGGATCAATGGTTGCAGGTCTCTGAGCAGCGCATGGTGTCGGGTGGCACGGCGGTGACCCAGACCGATGTGACCGGCATGGTGCGCAATGCCCGCGAAGAGCGCACCAAGCTTCTCGATGAGCAGGCCCAGATGGTGCGCGCGACGCTCGATCACATTGATCAGGGCGTGATGATCTTTGACGCCAAGGCGCGGCTTGCAGGCTGGAACCGGCGCTTGCGCGAGTTGTTTTCGCCGCCAGTGGATCTGCTGACCACGGGCACGCCGTTTGTCACGATCCTGAACAATCTGATGCGGCGCCGCCAGCTGGGGCGCAGCAATATCCGCGCGACACTGACCGACTGGGTGCAAGGCCCCCCCTTCCGTCCGCCGCTCAATCTGGAGATCGTGCAGGATGAAGGGATCGTGCTCGACCTCTCGGCCCAAGCCATGCCTGACAGGGGCTTCGTGATTTCCTTCAACGACCTGACGAAGGAGCGCCGCGCGATTGCCGAGATGCACCGACTCAACGAGACGCTGGAAGCGCGGGTGCGCGCGCGCACGCTGGAGCTGGAATCGGCCCGCGACGAGGCCGAGCGCGCCAATGCCTCGAAATCGCGCTTCGTGGCCTCGGCCAGCCATGATCTGCTGCAGCCGCTGAACGCCGCGAAACTCTTCATCGCGTCGCTGTCATCGATGGAGAATGCGCCCGCGCAAGCGCGGCTGATCGAGCGGATCACCTCTGCTTTCGGGTCCGTCGAGCAAATTCTCGGCGCATTGCTCGATATCTCGAAATTCGACATTGGCGTGGCGCGCGCGAAGCCCGAAACCATTGCCCTTGGCCCGCTTCTGGCCCGCCTGCGCGAAGAGTTCATGCCCATGGCCATCGCGCGCGGGCTGTCGCTGCGCATCCATGACACCAGCACGCATGTCACCTCTGACCCGGTCTATCTGAAGCGCATCCTGCAAAACCTGCTGTCGAATGCGATCCGATACACTGATGAAGGCCGCATCGTGGTGGGGGTGCGGCGCTGCAGGGGGGCATTGCGCATCGAGGTCTGGGACAGTGGCCCCGGTATCCCGGAACATCAACAGGCCGATGTGTTTCAGGAATTCACCCGGCTTGACCCGGAGCGGGGCGACAGTGGCATGGGGCTGGGGCTTGCGATTGTCGAACAGGCCTGCGCGCTGCTCAATCATCCGCTGTCGCTGCGCTCGGTCGTCGGGCGCGGCACTGTGTTTCACGTCACCGTGCCCCTGGCTGATGCCCCCGCTGCCAGCGCGACCGGCGCAGCCAGTTTCGACTCTGCGCGCGAAGCTCTTGAAGATCTGTTGGTGCTGGTGGTTGAAAACGACCCGGAGGTGCGCAGCGCCATGATGGGGGTTCTGGAGGATTGGGGCACGAGCCCGATCGAAGCCACGGATCTGGCACAGGCGCAGGAACAGATCGCTGAATTCGGCCTCGCGCCCGACGTGATCCTGGCCGATTATCAGCTGGACGCAGGGGCCACCGGACTGGAGCTGATCAGCGCCCTGCGCGCGCAGCATGGGCCGATTCCCGCTGTGCTGATCACAGCCAATCACAGCCCGGATCTGATGGAGCAGGCCGAAGCCGAAGGGATATTGCTGATGACGAAGCCACTGGCGCTGCGCCGCCTGCGGCGGCTGTTGCAGCATGTGCCGCTCTATAATGACACGAGCCGCCCCGATACCGCGGCCATGCGCGGCGATCACAGCTATTGGCTGCGCCATGCGCCGGGCGAAAGCTGAGGGCGCGCGCTACAAGTTGCGGCGGCGTTCGAGGAAGTTCAGCACAGACTGGGCCGCGCGCTGGCCCGGCGCGGTCTGCCCCTGCCCCAGCCGTGTCATGGTGGTCTGCATCGCCTGAAGCTGCGCTGCCCGTGCGGCAGGGGTATCGCGCAAGCTGCGCAGGTGCTGCGCGATCTTCTGCGGCTGGCAATCGCGACCCAGACATTCCGGGATGGCGCGGGTTTCGCTGACCAGATTGACCAGGGTGACCGTGTCGATGCGGATCAGCCGCTCTGCCAGCCAGCGTGTGAGCCTGTTGACATCGTAAGCGATCACCATCGGGGTCTGACTGGCCGCAAGCTCCAGCGACACAGTGCCCGACGCCGCCAGCGCCAGATCGGCCAGATCAAAGGCCGCGCGCTTCTCGCCCGGATCGGTCAGCACATGCGCGGCCACTGGCCAATCCTTCACCGCCGCGCCCATATCGGCCGCACGCGCGGCCACACTGGGCACCAGAACCTGCATCCCGGTCGCGCCGAGACGCGCCAAGGCCGCCCCGAAGATCGGAGCATGGCGCGCGATCTCGCCGCGCCGCGATCCGGGCAGGGCCAGCCAGATCCGGTCCGGGATGCGTGCGCGCAGGGCGGCGATCTCG
>SKIM01000183.1 GCA_007116445.1 Natronohydrobacter sp. | reverse complement strand
CATGGCGAAACGCGCATCCGGCGTGCGGGTGGATGGGTGGGGCACGCCGGATGCGCGTTTCCGGCATGCGTGCCTTCATTAAACGAGCACAGCGCCAGACGCACCAATGACGCCCTGCGTCTCGGCCTCGCCCAGCAGCATCTGGTTATGCGCGTTGCCCGATGGGATCATCGGGAAGCAGTTTTCGTGCTTTTCCACCAGACAGTCAAAGATCACCGGCCCGTCATAGGCCAGCATCTCGCGGATCGCGTCATCGAGATCGGCCTCATTGTCGCAGCGGATGCCCTTGCAGCCGAAAGCCTCGGCGAGTTTCACGAAATCGGGCAGGGCTTCGGACCAGGAGCTGGAATAGCGCTCGCCATGCAGCAATTCCTGCCATTGTCGCACCATCCCCAGACGCTCGTTATTGAGGATGAATTGCTTCACTGGGGCGCGGTACTGGATCGCCGTGCCCATTTCCTGCATGTTCATCAGCCAGGAGGCCTCGCCTGCGACGTTGATCACCAGCGCATCGGGATGCGCGATCTGCACGCCGATAGAGGCCGGCAACCCGTACCCCATTGTCCCGAGCCCGCCAGAGGTCATCCAGCGATTGGGCTCCTCGAAGCCCAGATATTGCGCGGCCCACATCTGATGCTGTCCGACTTCAGTGGTGATGTAGCGATCCATCCCCTTGGTCAGCGCTTCCAGCCGCGCCACCGCATGTTGCGGGCGGATGATGCCGCTGCCGGGTTTGTAGGCCAGACAATTTACGGCACGCCAGTCTTCGATCTGCTGCCACCAGCGCGCCACGGCCTCACGATTGACCTTGCACCCGCGCGCTTTCCAGAGCGCCAGCGCATTTTCCAGCACATGGGCGATGTCACCGATGATCGGCACATCCGTGCGGATCACCTTGTTGATTGAAGACGGGTCGATGTCGATATGCACTTTCTTGGAGCCGGGGCTGAAGGCGTTGATCCGGCCTGTGATGCGGTCGTCGAACCGCGCGCCGATATTGAGCATCACATCGCAATCATGCATCGCCCAATTGGCCTCATAAGTGCCGTGCATCCCCAGCATGCCCAGCCAGCTCTTGCCCGAGGCCGGATAGGCCCCGAGCCCCATCAGGGTCGAGGTGACCGGGAAACCTGTCGCATCAGCGAATTCGCGCAGCAGGCGGCTGGCTTCGGGGCCGGAATTGATCACGCCGCCGCCCGTGTAGAAAACAGGCTTCTCGGCCGTCTCAATCAATTCGACCATGGCCTGAATGGCATCGGGATCGCCCTTGAGACGCGGGTTGTAATGGCCGGTCTGCACCTCTGGCTTGTCGTAGTAATGCCCTGTCGCGAATTGCACATCCTTGGGGATATCGACCAGCACCGGACCGGGACGGCCTGTGGTGGCAACATGAAACGCCTGATGGATTGTTTCGGACAGTTTGTCGGTTTCCTTGACCAGCCAGTTCATCTTGGTGCAGGGCCGCGTGATGCCGACTGTGTCGCCTTCCTGAAACGCATCCGAGCCGATCATGAAGGTCGGCACCTGGCCGGACAGGACCACAATCGGGATCGAATCCATCAGCGCATCGACGATCCCCGTCACCACATTGGTCGCGCCAGGGCCAGAGGTCACAAGCACGACACCGGGTTTGCCGGTCGAGCGCGCATAGCCTTCGGCGGCGTGGATCGCTCCCTGCTCGTGGCGCACAAGGATGTGGCGGATATCGTTTTGTTGGAAGATTTCGTCATAAATGGGCAGCACAGCGCCGCCGGGATAGCCGAATACGACCTCCACACCCTGATCTTTCAGGGCTTGAACAACCATTTTCGCTCCGGTCATCTGACGTGTCATTCTGTGCTCCATCCAGGCATCATTTGGGACGCTTTAGCGCGGGCGCAGGCAATAAAAAAGCCCCCGTATGGTTCCGGGGGCGCATGGGATCCGTTCTGGATTTCCGTCACCGGCCCATGCGCATCTCGCCTACGATAAGTACCAGGCTGGCTTTCATTGCGTTCGACCGCTCCTCTAGCGTTGCGGGAAAGTAAGTCCACGCGGGGGCGAGGTCAATGCCGAAAACGCGCCTGATTGCGCGGAAGGGGGCAGATTCTTTGCATTTGTTGCGCGGAAAGATGGCGGCTTTTGCGTGATGTGGTCGGTTATTTGCGGAATGCGTGCTGTCGCCGCCGTCATTCTTGTTCATAATCGCTGCGACGATCGCGATTTCGCCGGGCAGGGCCTTTGCGACAGAAGTGAACGTCCATCTCTGGGCGTTGCTGTAGCGCCCCGGACCGACTAAGAGGGAATGGCGCAGGGTCTAAACCTTGCGGCTTTTGCGCTGCAATGGTCTATTGGTAGCGTGTTTCCGCCACAAGAATCGAGCAGCCCATGTCTGACCTGTTGAGCCAATCCGAGAGCTATGATGCCTCCTCGATCGAGGTATTGGAAGGGCTGGAGCCCGTGCGCAAACGTCCCGGCATGTATATCGGCGGCACGGATGAGCGCGCGCTGCATCATCTGGTGGCCGAAGTGCTCGATAACTCGATGGATGAGGCCGTGGCCGGGCACGCCAACCGCATCGAGGTGGAGCTGCACGCCGATTATTCGGTGACGATCCGCGACAACGGGCGCGGCATCCCGATTGACCCGCACCCGAAATTCCCCGGCAAATCTGCGCTTGAAGTGATCCTGTGTACGCTGCATGCGGGCGGCAAATTCTCGGGCAAAGCCTATCAGACGAGCGGGGGCTTGCACGGGGTGGGCGCCTCGGTCGTCAATGCTTTGTCGGACCACATGCGGGTTGAAGTGGCGCGCAACCGCGAGCTTTTCGCGCAGGAATTCTCGCGCGGCATCCCGCAAGGCCCTGTCACCAAGGTCGGACCGGCCCCCAACCGGCGCGGCACGACGGTCACATTCCACCCCGATGCCGAAATCTTCGGCGCGCTGAAATTCCGCCCGGCGCGGCTTTTGAAGATGGTGCGCTCGAAAGCCTATCTGTTTTCGGGCGTCGAAATTCGCTGGAAATCCGCGATTCCCGATGGCGACACGCCGATGGAGGCAACATTCCACTTCCCCGGCGGTCTGGCCGATTATCTGGGCGAGCAATTGACAGGGGCTGTCACCTATTCCGACAAACCCTTTGCGGGCAAGGTTCAGTTTCAGGAGAAATTCGGCCAGCCCGGATCGGTCGAATGGGCGGTCAACTGGACGCCCGTGCGCGACGGTTTCGTGCAGAGCTACTGTAACACGGTGCCCACGCCCGAAGGTGGCACGCATGAACAGGGCTTCTGGGCGGCGATCCTGAAGGGTATCCGCGCCTATGGGGAGTTGGCGAATAACAAAAAAGCCGCGCAGATCACGCGCGAGGATATGACGACAGGCGGCTGCGCGCTGGTGTCGTG
>SKIM01000156.1 GCA_007116445.1 Natronohydrobacter sp. | reverse complement strand
CGCGATCCGGGGGCGCAATTCGCGGCGGTCTCGACCGCGCGCGACAAGACGGCCGAGTTCGGGATCGCGCCGGAGCGGGTGTTTGGCTTTGCCGATTGGGTGGGCGGGCGCTATTCGGTCTGGGGCCCCATCGGGCTGGGGGTGATGATCGCCATCGGCGCAGAGGCGTTTGCGCAATTCCTCGACGGGGCGCGGGCGATGGATACCCATTTCATCGATGCGCCCTTGGCACAGAACATGCCGGTCATGCTGGCGCTGGTGGGGATCTGGCATAATCAGATCTGCGGCCATGCCACGCGCGCGGTCCTGCCCTATGATCAGCGTCTGGCGCGGCTGCCGGCCTATCTGCAACAGCTGGAAATGGAATCGAACGGCAAGCGCGTCGGCATGGACGGGCGCGATCTGGAGCGCCAGTCAGGCCCGGTGGTCTGGGGCGAGCCGGGCACGAATGGCCAGCATGCGTTCTATCAGCTGATCCATCAGGGCACGCGGGTTGTGCCGTGCGAATTCCTGCTTGCGGCGCGGGGGCATGAGCCGGATCTGGCGCATCATCACCGCCTGCTGGCCGCGAATTGTCTGGCGCAATCCGAAGCGCTGCTGCGCGGTCGCACGCTGGAGGAGGCGCGCGCCTTGATGGCCGCCAAAGGGCTTTCGGGCGCGGAGCTGGACCGGCAGGCGCGTCACCGGGTCTTTCCCGGCAACCGGCCCTCGACGACGCTGATCTATCCGCAACTGACGCCCTTCACGCTGGGCCAGATCGTGGCGCTTTACGAACACCGCGTCTTTGTCGAAGGCGTGATCCTGGGGATCAATTCCTTCGATCAATGGGGGGTGGAGCTGGGCAAGGAGCTTGCGACCGCGCTGGGGCCCGTGCTGGAAGGCGCGGATGCGAGCGCCAAGGACGGCTCGACCCGCGCACTGGTGGAGTACATCCGCGCGCGGGCGTAAGCGCGATCAGAACCGCAGGATCGTCTCGAAATCGCCCGGCCGTTCGGCGGCGGGCGCGATCAGATCGTCAACCCCCAGCGTGATCGTCGCAGATGTCCCGTCTTCGGAAATCGTGCCTGTCGAGCTTTCGATCTCGCGGCCTTTCATGGTGAAGCTGATCGACATCCCGGCCAGCATCTGGCGCATCATCGCAAGCATGGCCGGATCTTCGGCCATTTCGTCAAGCTCGTCTTCCATCCCGGTCAGCGGCAGGAAGGCGCGCACGCGGTCGCCGCCAAGATAGACCAGCTCACCCTGCATTTCAGCCGGGGTGTCGCCGCTGGCCTCGCTGGGCATCACTTCGGCAAAGGTGCCGGTCTTGTCGATGATGCAGCGCGCATGCGTTTCGGTCATCTCCAGCGTGCCACCATCTTCTTCGGCGCAGAAGCTCTCGTCGCCACCTGTCATCTCGAAGGCCTGTCGCTGCATCTGGATGACGCCCGTGACGCGGGCTTCATCTTCGCCCAGGACTTCCACGGTCATGTCCATCTCGATACAGGCCGCCAGCAGGGCCGCGGCAGGAAGGCACAGAAAGATCGCACGCATCGGAATACTCCGGTCAGGGGTTTGGCCGACAGGTTAACCCGAAACCGCGCAGCGCGGCCAGCGCAATTTCAGTTGCCGGAGCAATGCGCCCCCTCAGGGGCTGCGCCGGATCCCAGAGCGATGGCGCTCGGCGCCGCGAAAAGATCCGGTGCCCCCGCAAGGGCAAGGTCCAGCGCGAGGATGCCGCCGACCAGCAGCATCGCGAGGGTGGCCGTGAGCGGGCGCGAAAGTGAGGCGGGGCTCATGCGTAGGCTCCCTGTGCAGCGGCGGGGCGCAGGACCATGGGGCGTAAACGGATGCCGAGGATCGAGCCTGCGAAGGCCGCAACCAGCCAGACCCAGCCATGCAGCGACCCAGTCGAGATGCCCGAGAAGAACGCGCCGACATTGCAGCCAAAGGCCAGCCGCGCCGAGTAGCCCAGCACCAGCGCCGCGCCAAGGACCGCGAGATAGGAGAGGGGCGTCAGCGCCTGGGTCTGTGCCCCTGGTGCCGCACGCCAGCGCATGACCGCGAAGGCCCCGATCAGAAGGCCGATATTCGTCAGCGAGGTCACATCCGTCAGGATCGACGCGCTCAGCCGCGCCGCATTGCCGTCCGCCGCCCAGAAAGCGGTCTGGGCCAGATCCGCGCCCCCCGCCTGTGCGAGTTTCGCGCCCCAGAGCCCAAGCCCGTAAACGATGCCCCAAGGCTGGCCCGCGATCACCAGATTGGCAAGTGCGAGGGCCGCGATCAGCCCCGCCGCGATCCATAGCCGCGCGGGCGGCATGCGCTTGCCGGGGTCGGCGCGCGACAGCGTCACTGCCGCCACCAGCGCCAGCCCCGCGAGTGTCGCAATCAGCCCCATTTGCGCGCCAAGCGCGCCTTGCGCGGAAATCACCGGCAGGCTGCCCAGACCCGTCCACCAGCCCAGATGCAATGTGCCTGCGAAACTGCCGCCGATGAAGCCAACGAGCGCGATCAGCCCGACCAGATTGCCACTGCCTGCATTGACCAGCGTGCCCGATCCGCAACCCATCACCAGCTGCATCATCACCCCGAAGACGAAAGCGCCCAGGATCATCGCCACACCGATCGGCGCATGGGCGCCCACCAACTCGCCGGGATTGGCGGCCATCAAGGGAAAGGCCACGAGTGCCACGAGTGCAATGGCGATCAGCTGCGCGATCAGCCCGCGCCCGTCGCGATCGGTCATGATCATGCGCCAGGGGCCGGCAAAGCCAAAGCGCAGCCCTTCAAGCACCAGCCCGAAGCCAAGACCCACCATGACCAGAAGCCCGGCGCGCGGCCCTGCCATGATGAAGGCGAAAGCCGTGAAGCCAAGGGCGATCAGCAAAACCGAGGCGCGTTGCAGCAACATGGGGGCAGCCTTTCAAAGTGGAATGCCTGCGCGCTCGTCATGCGCGCAGGCCTGAAGCAAAGACAGGGCGGCAAATGTGCCTGTCAGAAGAAACCTTCGACCCAGCGTAAGGTCGAGCGCCACAGATAAGCGATTCGGCTCGGTTCATTGTCCAATTCTGCGCTATGGATTGCAAACTCGGCCATGCTTTCGGCATAAAGGCGCGTATTCTCGACCCCTGCCAATTCGCTGAGTGCAAACCAATTGAGCGCCGCCCAATGGCCCGTGTTGCAGAAGGACACGGTGATCGGCGCGTCTGTCAGGCTTTTCGCTACGGCAATCTCGCGGGCCCGCTCAGGCGTGACCATGCGATTGCCTTCGAAGAAATCGCTGAATTCCAGATTTTCGGCGCTGCGGATCGTGCCCGGCCGCGCGATCGACCATGCGAGCCCCTGAAAGAAGCCTTCGGGGCGGCTGTCGAGCAACCGGGCCTCGCCCGATGCGACCAGCGCTTCGACTTCGCG
>SKIM01000043.1 GCA_007116445.1 Natronohydrobacter sp. | reverse complement strand
GCCTGCGGGGTCGAGGGGCCGAAACCTTCCTTGCCGACCGAGATCATCAGCGCCTCGCGCCGCGCAAGCTCCAGGATTTCGGGCGAAACCAGCCGGTCATGGATCACCACATCCGCGCGGTCGAGGAGCTTGCGCGCCTTGAGCGTCATCAGATCGGGATCGCCCGGCCCCGCGCTGACGAAATCGACCCAGCCTTCGGGGGCTTCGCGCGCAAGGTGCTTGGCGAGCAGATCGTCAAGCACCTGTTCCACCTGCTCCGTGCCCCCGGCGTCCAATGCGCGCGGACCCGCGGTGTCGTAATACTCGGCCCAGAAATTGCGGCGCGCTGCCCCCATCGGGAGCGCCTCGGCCATCTGACGAAAATTCTTGCCAATGCGCGCAAGCACACCGAGCGAGGCGGGAAGTGCGGCCTCAAGCTGCGCCTTGATCTTGCGCGCGAGCACCGGGGCCGCGCCCTCTGTGCCGATCGCCACCACCACGGGCGCGCGGTCCACGATGGCGGGGGTGATGAAGTCGCTGGCGTCCAGATTGTCGACAATATTGACCAGCACGCGGTCGCGGCGCCCAAGATCGGCGATGCGCGCGTCCTGGCGCGCGTCACCCGTCGCGGCATAGACCAGCCGCGCGCCATGCAGATCGCAGCCAAGCAGCGGGCGGCGCACCAGCGTCACACGCGGGCGCAGGGCTTCGATCTCGGGGGTGAATTCGGGCGCGCAGAGCGTGATCTCGGCGCGGGTTTTCAGAAGCAGCCGCAGCTTCGCAAGCGCAATCTCGCCACCGCCACCGATCACGACGCGGGCATGGTCCATATCGAGGAAAACCGGGAAATGCTGCATGGCGGGCTCCTGTTCGCTTATGCAGCAATATAGGAATTTTTCCCGCTATCCGTCCATATACCCGCGCTGATAAGAAATTTTGTTTCCTTCATGGCCGATTATGCTGATGGTGTCTTGGCAGTGCCGCAAGGCTTGGGACGATCCCACGGCCCGGAGACCCCATGCCAAAATAACGTCATGCGAAAGAAAACAGGGGCCGCGCGGCCCCTGTTTCGAAATCGCTCATCCCGGCGCGCGTTCGGCCCAGCCGGCGAAGATTTTCTCCAGCGCCACAACGATGTAATAAAGCACGATGCCGAGGAAGGCCAAAGCGATCAGCACCGCGAACATCAGCGGGAAATCGGAATTTGTGCGGCCTGAATCAAACAGCGCGCCCAGGCCCCGGCCATGCGGGCTGACGATCTCCATCAGATTGGTGCCGATGAAGGCCAGCGTCACCGCGACTTTCAGCGCGCCGAAAAATTCCGGCAGCGTCTTGGGCAGTGCGATCTTCCAGAAAATCGTCGCCTGCGACGCGCCAAGCGAGCGCAGAATGTCGCGATATTCGGGCTCCAGCGTGGACAGCCCGATGCTGACCGACACGGCGATGGGAAAGAAGGAGATCATGAAGGCCAGAAGCACTGTGTTGAAATCATGCTGGCCCACGAACATCAGCGCGACAATCGGCACCACGGTCGCCTTGGGGATGGCGTTAAAGCCCACCAGAAGCGGATAGAGCGCATCGCGCATGATTCGCGAAAATCCCATGATCATGCCGAGAGCCGTACCGAAAATCACCGCGAGGATCAGCCCGACAACGGTGCGCCAAAGCGTCTGCCAGCCCATCGTGACGAACAGATCCCAATGGCGCTGATAGGCGGGCAGCAGGTCCGAAGGGGCGGCCATCTTGAAGCGTGGCCAGCCATTGAACCACACGAGCCATTCCCAGAAGGCAAGGAAAACGGCAACAGCAACAAGCGGCACACCGATGCTGCGGGCAAGTTTCATCGGGGTCATGCGGGGCTGTCCTCGGGTGTGGCGCGGCCTTGCGCGATCTGGATCTGGTGGCGCAGGATCGCCAGTTGCTCGACCGCCGCCGGAGTATAGAGGTCATCGAGTGTGCGCGGGCCAGTTGAGGGCACATCGAGCACATATTGCGTGCGCGCGGGCCGCCCTGACAGCACCACGACCTGATCAGCGAGGAAGATCGACTCGCGCAGGTCATGGGTGATCAGCACGCCCGTGAAGGGCTCGCGTTCCTTGACCTTGTGCATGGTCTGCCACAGGTCTTCGCGCGTAAAGGCGTCCAGCGCCCCGAAGGGTTCATCCAGGATCAGCACATCGGGCTGGTGGATCAGCGCGCGGCAGAGCGAGGCGCGCTGGCGCATGCCGCCCGAGAGTTCCGAGGGGCGCTTGTCCTCGAACCCTTCCAGCCCCACCAGCGAGAGCAAGAAACGCGCGCGGTCTTCAGCCTGCGCGCGGGTCAGTTTCGTGGGCACGATTTCCAAGGGCAGAAGCACGTTTTTCAGGATCGTGCGCCATTCCAGCAGCACCGGGTTCTGAAACGCCATGCCCACGGTCGAGCGCGGCCCCTTGACCCGTTCGCCATGCAGCCAGACTTCGCCCTCATCGGGCTTCATCAGCCCCGCGATCAGTCGCGTGAGGGTGGATTTGCCACAGCCCGACGGGCCGACCACGGCCACGAAACCGCCTTCGGGCACGGAGATTTCCAACCCGTCCAGCACCGGAAGTGGCCCGGCATCTGTGCGGTAAGCGTGGCGCACATTCTTGATTTCAATAAGATTTGTCATGTCGTTCCCGGCAAGCCGCCCCGGCGCAAGGACTGCGCCGGGGCTGATCCGTCATTCCAGCGCAAAGCCGCCTTCGGGCAGGAACGCATCGGTGAAATAGAGGCTCGCATCGGGCTCGGTCTGATACTCATAGGTGAGCTTGATCTGTTCGAGCGAATTGGCGAAGCGGTCAGGGTCGATGATCCCCATACCGTTTTCCATGACCCATTCCGTCACGATGTTATCACGCAGCGCAAGCTCCAGACGGCGCAGCTCCAGCTCGACATCCATCGCCGGGTTGAAGGGCACGATGGTCTCAACGGCGGCGGCCGGATCGGCAATCGTGTCGATCATGCCCTTGGCGACGGCTTCCAGGAAGCCCCGGACCGCGTCGGGATTGGCTTCGGCGAAATCGGTGTTGACGATGATCACATTGCCATAGAGATCAACACCGTGATCGGCCATCAGGATGACCGAGATATCGTCCTCATCCACACCCAGACGCGCCGTGTTCAGGAAGGACGTGAAGCTGAAGCCTGTGACCGCATGCACCGTGCCTTCGGCCAGCGACGGCTCGCGCGTGGGGAAGCCCACAGGTTCGATGGTGATGGTAGAGGCATCGATCCCGGTTTCGGCCACGAAGATCGGCCATTGCGCGAAAGCCCCGTCAGGCGGCGGCGCGCCGAGGATCTTGCCTTCAAGGTCAGACGGGGTTTCAACCCCCAGCGACCGACGCCCGACGATGGCGAAGGGCGGCTTGTCATAGACCATCATCGCGCCGATGACCGGCGCGCCGG
>SKIM01000331.1 GCA_007116445.1 Natronohydrobacter sp. | reverse complement strand
GCGCGGGCGGCTTCCTCGACCGAAGGGCGCGCCTGATAGAGGGCCGAGCGGATCGGACCGAGGGCGAGGGCAAGGAAGCTGAGTGCATAAACCGTCACCAGAAGGATTTGCGTCTGATAGAGAAAGCGCGCGCCATTGAGTGCGAAGAAAACGAAGGCCAGCGCAAAGGCCAGCGCGGGCACCGCATAACCGACAAAAGCCAACCGGTTGATCAGGGTCGAAAGCGGTGAGGGGTAGCGCACGGCCAGCACGGCCACGGGCAGCGCCATTGCCGCCGCCATCAGCGCCGAGGGCACGGCCACCGACAGCGATTGCGAGAAGGCGCGAAAAAGCGCGGGCAGCACAGCGGGCAGATCGTCCAGCCGCACCATCCAGAAGCTGAGCACCGCAATCGGCAGACCGACAGAGCCCAGCACGACCAGCCCTGTGAACGCCCAGCCCGCGACCTGTCCGGGCAAGGGCAGGGGCAGGCGGCGGCGTCCGGTGCCTGTGCCCGAGCCTGTGCGCGCGTAATATGCGCCTTCGCGCAGGCGGCTTTCCCACCAGACGACCGACAGGGCGATGGCAATCAGCATCAGCGCCAGCCACGCCGCATAGACGCGGTCGAACATGGCAGAATATTGCAGATAGATCGCGTAGCTGAACACCTCGTAACGCATCAGCGCCACCGCGCCGAAATCGCCGATGACATAGAGCCCCACCACCAGCCAGCCCGCCATTAGTGCAGGCATCAGATGCGGCAGGGTGACACGGAAAAACACCTCGCGCGGTGTCGCGCCCAGCGCGCGGGCGGCCTCTTCCAGCGACTGGTCAAGCCCGGCGAATGCCGCGCGCAGATTCAGATAGATATAGGGGAAGGTGTAGAGCGACAGTGCCAGCGTCGCGCCCGTCAGGCCCTGCAGGCGCGGGATGGTGACACCGAAAACCTGGTTCATGAAACCGAAATTGCCCGACAGCCCGATCAGCGCATAGGCCATCACATAGCCCGGCACCGCAAGCGGGATCACGGCAAGGATGTTGATCACCCTACGCCCGGGCAGATCTGTGCGACTGACCAGCCAGGCCAGCGGCAGCGCCATCACCGTCGCCAGCGCCAGCGTGCAGATGACGAGAAGACCGGTATTGACCAGCAATTGCAGCGTTCGGGGGCGCGTGAAGATGTCGATGACCTGCGCCATGTCCGCCTGGGCCGCGCGCATCACCAGCCAGATCAGTGGCAAGACCATCAGGCCCCCGATCATCAGACCAAGGGCCGAGAAGATCACGCGGGCCCGTGGCATGCGCCACAGGCCCGGTGTCGTTATTGTGGTGCTCAGGCTCAAAGCAGCCCTGCGGCGCGGATCATTTCAAGCGTGCCTTCCAGATCGCCGATGCTGTTCAGATCGACTTCTGGCGCAACCCGGATCACATCGTCAAGGTTGATATCCTGACGGGTGACAATTGTGCCCGGAACGATCGGGAATTCTGACACTTCGCCAGTAAAGAACTGCTGTGCGGCGGGCGAGAGCAGGAAGTCGATGAAGGTTTGTGCCTCTTCCTGCCGGGTTGAGCTGCTCAGCACGCCCATGCCTGCGACCAACAGCAGGTTGCCGATATCGCCCTCGGTGGCAAACAGGGATTGCGTCACGGGGAAATCTGCGTCGCGGTTCAGGAAGCGGCTGAGATAGTAATTGTTGGTGAGCGCAAGATCCGCCTCGCCATCGCCAATGGCCTGAATCGCAGCGGTGTTGTTGCGCACGGCAACAGGCGCATTCGCTGCGATTCCGTCGAGCCATTCGCGCGTCGCCTCCTCGCCATGGACAACCCGCATCGCGGTGACATGCGCAAGGAAGGAGCCATTGGTTGCAGGCAGCGCGATGCGGCCCCTCCATTTCGGGTCGGTCAGATCGAAGATCGAGGCGGGCAGATCCGCCGCGTCCACGCGTTCGGTGGAATAGGCCAGCACGCGGCCGCGACCGGATGTGGCGACCCAGCGGTTTTCACTGTCACGATAGGCGGCGGGGACATTGGCAATCAGCTCCTCGGGCAAGGGCGCAAAGAGATCGACCACAGCGCCAAGCGCTGCGGCATCCTGCGCCCAATACAGATCAGCAGGAGATGCATCGCCTTCTTCCTGCAGCAGCACGGCAAGTTCGGCGGTGCCGGCGTAGCGCACATTGACCCTGATCCCGGTCTGCGCCGTGAAAGCGTCGATGATCGGCGTGACCAGTGTTTCGCCGCGCCCGGAATAGAGCGTCAGATCGGCCAGCGTTGGCGTCGCAGCAAAGGCGGCCAGTGCGAAGACGGAATTGCGAAGAAAGCTCATGGTGTCACCCCTTGGGACAGTTTCGGATCCATGCAGGAACAGAATTTCGGTATTGCGCGGCTGCGCCTTTCTGCGCAGAGACCTGCTTAATTCCTACTGATCCAGTCAGTTATTATGCCTGAGTGCTTTCGTCAACAACCCAGAGTGTTCTCGGCGCATGAAAGGGATTGCACATCAGCGCGGGCATCGCGCATAGTCGCGACCGAATGACTGAAAGCGCTGACATGACCCATCCCCGCAATCCCGGTGCACCGCTTGATCCTGGCAGGTTCGCGCGCGTCAATCGCCCGGCGACCGAGCGTCGCGCAGCCTCGCTGGTGGCGCGGCGGTCGCTCAAAGGGGGGTATCAGGCCGCCTGGCTCTTGAACGCCATCACCTGCATGGATCTGACGACGCTCGCGGGCGATGACACGCCCGACCGCGTGCGCCGCCTCTGCGCCAAGGCGCGCCGTCCCTTGGCGGAGGAGCTGGTCACCGGGCTGGGCCTGACAGAGATGCCGCTGGTCGGTGCGGTCTGTGTCTATCCGACGATGGTGCAGGCCGCGGTGCGCGCGCTTGCGGGCACTGGCATTCCCGTCGCTTCCGTCGCGACAGGCTTTCCGGCAGGGCTGATGCCGCTCGATCTGCGGCTGGCCGAGATCCGCTATTGCGTGGATCAGGGGGCAGCAGAGATCGACATCGTGGTCACCCGCGCGCATGTGCTCGGCGGCGACTGGGCCGCGATCTATGATGAGATCGCAGCCATGCGCGAGGCCTGCGGTGACGCCCATCTGAAGGCGATTCTGGCCACGGGCGATCTGGAAACGCTCACGAATGTCCATGCGGCCTCCATGGTGGCGATGCAGGCGGGGGCGGATTTCATCAAGACCTCGACCGGCAAGGAAGCCGTGAATGCGACCCTGCCTGTCGGCCTGACCATGTGCCGCGCGATCCGCGACTACCGGGCCGCGACTGGCCATATCGTCGGCTTCAAGCCTGCGGGCGGAATGAAGACCGCCAAGGACGCACTGCATTGGCAGGTGCTGATGCGCGAGGAACTGGGGCGCGACTGGCTCCGGCCTGATCTGTTCCGGCTCGGGGCGTCCTCGATGCTGGGCGATATCGAGCGGCAATTGTCG
>SKIM01000299.1 GCA_007116445.1 Natronohydrobacter sp. | reverse complement strand
TCATGGCTGAAGGACAGATCGTCACAAAACAGAATGAACCGCGCGCGCGCATGGCGCAGATGTCCCAGCAAGCGGCTGATCGAGGGCAAATCCTCGCGCTGGATCTCGACCAGCTTCAGCCCGGTTTCCGGCTGCTCTTCGACAACATGCGCATGCACAGCTTTGACCAAGGAGGATTTTCCCATCCCGCGCGCGCCCCATAAGAGCGCATTATTCGCAGCATGGCCACGGGCAAACTGGCGGGTATTGTCCAGCAGCGTATTGCGCGCGCGGTCGATCCCCAGCAGAAGATTCAGCGCAACACGGTTGACCTCAGCCACTGGGACCAGCCGGTCAGGATCCGTATGCCAGACAAAAGCCTCAGCTGCAGTCAGGTCAGGGGCCGGCGCAGCGGGCGGCGAAATGCGCTCCAACGCCTCTGCGATCCGCTGCAGCGTGGGGTGATCTGCACCAGTGACGCTCATTTCTCGCGTTCCAGCTCATCCTCAAAGACCGGATCATCATCATCCAGCAGACCTTCGCGCCGCAACTCGTCAAGGCGCTTCTTTTCGACCATCGCCACCAGTCTGATCGAGATTTCGTACAGCCCATAGACCACGGCGAACAGGATCACCTGCGTGATGACGTCAGGGGGCGTCACCAGCGCGGCGAGTGTCAGGATGCCCACCACCGCCCATTTGCGCCCTGAACGCAGCCCCTCGGCCGAAACCAGTCCGGCCTTGCCCATCAGGGTCAGCAGAACCGGCAGCTGAAAGCAAAGCCCGAAGGCCACGATGAACTTGATCGTCAGGTTCAGATATTCCTGCGCCGAGCCTTGAAAGACAACCGACAAAGGGGCCGCGCCCGGAACACCTTCAACGACCTCCCCACCGGCCCCGAATTGCTGGAAACCGAGAAAGAAATTATAGGCCAGCGGCGTGACGATATAAAACGCGAAGCTCGCGCCCAGCAGGAACATCAGCGGCGAAGCCAACAGGAACGGCAGGAACGCGTTCTTTTCGGACCGATACAGACCAGGGGCCACAAAGCGCCATGGCTGGGCGGCAATCACCGGGAAGGCCAGCATGAACCCGCCGAGGATCGACACCTTGATCGCGACAAAGAACCCTTCCTGCGGGCTAATGAAGATCAGGTCGCAATCTTGCCCACGCTCTGCCAGCGCCGTGCAGAGCGGCGCTGTCAGGAAATTGAAGATCGGCGTCGCAACCGTGAAACAGAGCACCATGCCGACCAGAAAGGCGAGCACCGATTTGATCAGGCGTGAGCGCAGCTCCGCCAGGTGCTCGATCAACGGCGCGCTTTTGTCGTCAATTTCGTCCTGCCGGGTACGGTCTGTCATGCGTGGCCCTTATCGACCGGGGGCTGTGTCTGCGCGGCAGGCGGCGCAGCCGACACGTCTTGAGCAGGCTCCTGCGACGCAGGGGCCGAAGCAGAAGCCGGTGCGTCTGTTTTCGAAGCGCGCGACTTGCGCAGCGCTTCCATCTCGGCTGCCACCATATCCAGCGCGGCCTCATCTTCATCTTCCTGGGTCGTTGGGGCCGCAGCTTTCACGGCCTTGCCTTTGGGATCTTTCAGCGGATCCCAGTTGCGCAGCTTGTTGATCTCGTCAAGACCCATTCCCTGTGGATCGGTCGCGCGCCGCAAGTCGCGCGCGACATCCTTCATTCCGGTCGAATCGGCGGCATCATCCATGGCGCGCTGGAATTCGCGCGCCATGCCCCGCGCCTTGGCCGTCATCTGGCCCAGCGTGCGGAACATCTTGGGCAAATCCTTGGGGCCAACGACGATCAGCGCGACAATGCCAACCACCATGAGCTCCATCCAGCCAATATCCAACATGGCATCCCCTCTGATCCGAGCCTGCACCGCCGCGCGATTCCCGCACTGATGGCGGGCACATCACGACCGAACTACAGCTCAGACCTTGTCCTTGTCGGCCTCAGGCGTCACGTCACGCGCCTGACGGCTCGCATCTTCGGGGGATTTCTCGATTTCATCCGACCCGTCTTTCAGACCTTTCTTGAAAGACGTGATCCCCTTGCCCACTTCGCCCATCAGCGCACTGACTTTCCCGCGTCCGAACAGGACGAGGACAACGATCGCGATGATGATGAAACCGGCAGGGCCAATATTGTTCAGCATAGCTTACTCCCTTCGCCACATGGTGCGAGATTCCGTGCGGCCTCTGTGTCTCATGTATGGATTCTCAGCGCCCATTCAAAGCCCCAATTTCACCTCAACCGAAGAATCAGCCCCCAAGCCGCGATATCGCGGCCAGATGGCGTTGGAGGTCATAGCGCAATCAGCGCGATCTTCTCGCCGCGCACGGCAAGCCCCAGCTGTCCCTCGCAGAGCCGCACGGCATCATCGCCGAACACAAGCGCGCGCCACCCCTTCAGCGCGGGGACATCGCGCAGCCCCGCGGCCAAGGCATCAAGATCAGCCGAAGACGCGATCAGGCGCGCTGCCACGTCAGTCTCATCCGATTTTGCCTTCAGCAGCACCCGCAACAGGTCGGCCAGAGCGGGATTGACCTGTATATTTCCACGCCCATTCGGCGCCTCGGGCCATTGGCTCGCCGGGCATTCCACCCCACGCCGCACGGCATCAAGCAGTCCCTGCGCGATGTCGCCGCGCCGCGCCTCGCGCAACAACAGCCGCGTGCGCCCCAGATCCTCAAGCGTCTTGGGCTTGAGTGCGGCGACTTCCAGCAGCGCATCATCCTTGAAGACACGATTGCGCGGCAGATTGCGAGACTGCGCATATTCCTCGCGAAAGCCGGCCAATTCGCGCAGGATGGCCAGAAACCGCCCCGAATCATTGCGCGTCTTGACCCGCTTCCACGCATCTTCCGGCCGTGTCACATAGGTTTCAGGATCATTGAGCGTGTCGAGTTCCTGTGCGACCCATTCTTCCCGGCCGGTTGCAGCAAGACGTTTGGCGAGCTTTTCATAGATCACGCGCAGATGCGTCACATCCGCCAGTGCATAACGCAATTGCGCATCAGACAGCGGACGTGCCGACCAATCCGTAAAGCGCGAGCTTTTGTCGATCGAGCCCTTGGTCAGTTTGCGCACCAGCGTTTCATATCCGATCTGATCGCCAAAGCCACAGACCATCGCTGCGATCTGGGTGTCAAAGAGGGGGCGGGGCAATGTGGCGCCATCAATCCAGAAAATCTCAAGATCCTGGCGCGCGGCATGGAGCACCTTGACCGTGCTTTCATCGCGCAACAGCTCCCAGAACGGGGCCAGCGACAACCCGTCTGCCAGCGGATCCACCAGAACCGCCGGGCCATTCTCGCCCCCATCTGCCCCCGGCAGCGCCATCTGCAACAGACACAGCCGGGAATAATAGGTGCGTTCGCGCAGGAATTCCGTGTCAATGGTGACGTAAGGCGCAGCGTGTGCGAGGGCACAAAATGCCGCGAGCTC
>SKIM01000244.1 GCA_007116445.1 Natronohydrobacter sp. | reverse complement strand
GAACTGAACGAAGCGCTGTCCATGGCGGTCGATCACCTCTCGCTCTATCAACTGACCATCGAGCAAGGCACGGCTTTCGGCACCCGCCACGCGGCAGGCGGCCTGAAAGGTCTGCCCGAGGACGACATCGCCGCCGACATGTATCTGCTCACCCAAGAGATCTGCGCCGCCCATGGCCTGCCCGCCTATGAGATCTCCAACCACGCCCGCCCCGGCGCGCAGTCTCGCCATAACCTGATCTACTGGCGCGGCGGTGATTACGCGGGCATCGGCCCCGGCGCGCATGGCCGCCTGACGCTCGGCGCCCAGCGGCTTGCGACCTCGACGCCGCTCATGCCGCAAGCCTGGCTCGACCAGATCGCAACCCAGGGACATGGCGAAAACCCGCGCGAAACGATCCCCCGCGATGAGCAAGCCACCGAATACCTGATGATGAGCCTGCGCCTGACCGAAGGCACAGATATTGAGCGATATCAACAGCTTAACGGATCACCCCTGCCTGAGGACCGCATCAGGGAGCTGATCGATCAGGGCTTGCTCACCCGCTCCGCCACCCATATTCAAGCGACAGAGACGGGCCGTCCGGTTCTGAACGCCCTGCTGCGCGCGCTCATGCTCTGACCGGGTTCCCCAGCGTCGAGCACAAACGATCCAGATCCTCCATCGAGCGATATTCAACTGTCACGCGGCCTTTGCCACCGCCGTCATAATCGACGGTGACTTTCATCCCCAAAGCCGCCGACAGATCATTCTCCAGCGCCCGCGTGTCGGCATCTTTCTCATGCACCCGCTTCTTCGGCGCTTTCTTCGGTGCTTCCGGCGCTTTGGTCAGCGTTTCGGTCTGACGCACCGACAAGCCTTCCAGCACCACCTTGCGCGCCAACATCGACGGATCATCCGCCGTGATCAAAGCCCGCGCGTGACCCGCCGTCAGCTTCCCCTCGCGCAGCATCGCCTGAACATCCTCGGGCAGGTTCAAAAGCCGCAGCAAATTGGCGATATGCGACCGGCTCTTACCCATCGCTTCCGACAGCTTTTCCTGCGTATGCCCAAAGCGCTCGATCAAGGCGCGATAGCCCATCGCTTCTTCAACCGGGTTCAGATCCGCGCGCTGGATATTCTCGATGATCGCGATTTCCAGCACTTCCGTATCGGTAAATTCGCGAATGATAACAGGCACATCATGCACTTGCGCCCGCTGCGCCGCGCGCCAGCGCCGCTCACCGGCCACAATCTCGTAGCTCTCACCCTTCAGGCGCACGATCAGAGGCTGGATCACCCCCTTCTCGCGGATCGAGACCGCAAGCTCTGCAAGCGCCGTCTCATCAAAATGCCGCCGCGGCTGGTCCGGGTTCGGCACCAGCTTTTCGACCGGCAAGCGCTGCTCACGCCCACGGGGTTCATTCTCCGCCACTGTTTCGGTCGAGACATCCGCCATCAGCGCCGACAATCCGCGCCCCAGCCCTCTGCGTTCCGGTTTCCGTTCCATCACCCGACCGCCCCTTCATTCTGCAACTTGTTGTGTTTGATCAACAATTCCGCCGCAAGCTCGCGATAAGCCACAGCTCCCTTGGATTGCGGATCATAGGTCAGCACCGGCACCGCAAAGGACGGCGCTTCGCTCAGTCGGACATTGCGCGGGATCATGGTCTTGAACACCAGATCGCCCATATTCCCGCGCGCATCTGCCTCAACCTGTTGTGCGAGGTTGTTGCGCCGGTCATACATGGTCAGCAAAACGCCCTCAATGCGCAGGCCGGAATTCGCCGTCTCACGCAATTCGCGGACGGTCAGCATCAGCTGCGACAAGCCTTCCAGCGCAAAGAACTCCGCTTGCAATGGCACCAGGACCGATTGCGCGGCCACCATGGCATTCAGGGTCAGGAGATTCAACGAGGGCGGACAATCAATCAGGACATAATCAAACTGGCGCTCGACAATATCAGCCTGACGCAGCGCATCCTGCAGCAGGAAACTGCGCCGGGTTCGCGACATCAGCTCGATATCAGCCGACGACAAATCGGTAGTCGCAGGCACGATCGACAGACCCGGATGCACTGTGTCAATGATGATGTTGCGCGCCTGTGTCTCGCCAAAGAGAAGATCGTAGGTGGTATTTTTACGCTGATCCAACTCCAGCCCCAGCCCCGTGGACGCATTGCCCTGCGGATCGAGATCAATCAGCAGCGTTTTCTGCCCCTGCTCAGCCAGTGCCGCCGACAGATTGATTGCCGTGGTTGTCTTGCCCACACCCCCCTTTTGGTTCGCAATAGCGATGATCCTGGTCTTGTGTCGGTCAACCACGTTTCAATTCCTTCAAGATGAGTATCCGCGCAGAAGCGTTGGTCTTGCTGTCATGGCTTGTGACTGCAAACTGCCATTCCAGTCGCGCCGCCGCAAGCTCCTCTGCATATGTTTTCCCTTTGGGAAGCAAAGCAACGCCGGTTTCTGTCAAATGCCGCGCGACAAGCGGCAATAATTGCGGCAATGGCGCCAAAGCCCGCGCGGAAACCACATCCGCCCCGAGCGCCCCGACATGCTCAGCGCGCTGCGCCAGGACGTCCATCGTCAGTGACAACTCCCGCGCGACAGTCATCAGAAACGCCGCCTTGCGCTTGTCACTTTCGATAAGGACGAATCGGCATTCCGGCACCGCCTCTTTCGCCAGAATCGCGCAAACCAGACCGGGCAATCCGCCCCCTGATCCGAGATCTACCCAAAGGCGCGGGCTTTCTGGCGCAAGATCGAAAACCTGTAACGAATCCCTAATATGGCGATCCCAGAGATCAGGAATTGTTGACGGCGCAACAAGATTGATTCGCGGATTCCACTTTTCCAACAGCGCAGCGTAGGCTTCAAGACGGGCCAATGTTTCACGTGAAACATTGGCTTCAATTTCCAGCGCCCCGCTCACGACGCAACACGACGCTGCGCGATTTGCAGCCGCGACAACAAAAGCACGAGCGCCGCTGGCGTCATACCATCGATCCGCGATGCCTGGCCCAGCGTTTCCGGCTTGGCTTTCGACAGTTTTTCCGACAATTCGCGCGACAAGCCGCTGACTGCGCTATAATCAAAATCGGCCGGAATCTTGCGCTGTTCATCCGCTTTCACCACACGAATTTGTGCCTCTTGCCGGACAAGATACGAGTGATAGACCATCTCTCTGGCAATCTGAGTGCGGATTTCGGGGTCGATTACGGAAAGCTCTGGCGCCAATATCGTCAGCCTATCAAAATCACACCCCGGCAGCCCCACCAGCGTCAGAGCATCGCGCTTCGTGCCGTCGGCACTTACCTTGTGCCCAGCCGCCATCAAGTCTTGCGGTGTGAAGATCCGGCGCTTCATTTGCGCCTTTGCGGCGTCCAGTCGCGCCATTTTTTCCTCGAAAACCTCTCGACGCCGTTCACTGACGCAGCCGAGCATGACCCCCAAGGGCGTCAACCGCTGGTCCGCATTATCCGCGCGCAAAG
>SKIM01000283.1 GCA_007116445.1 Natronohydrobacter sp. | reverse complement strand
TGGCGTCTTTCCCAGTCGTGGCCGAAGCGGTTGATTCCGACCAGGGTGACCATAATCAGCATTTATTGCCCAGCATGGGGACGAAATCTTGCAGATCGCGCGCATAGTTCATGGCATCGCGTTCTTGCTGCCAGAGAACGCCAGATGCGAAAACACCCCGGACATGGCCGGGGTGTCTGCACTGCGCTGTCACTTCGAGAGGATCACTCCAGTTCGATCAGCAGATCCTTGGCGTCGATCTGCGCGCCGGGCTGGACATGCACGGCCTTGACGGTCGCTGCGCGTTCGGCATGCAAGCCGGTTTCCATCTTCATCGCTTCGATGGTCAACAACAGGTCGCCCGCATTGACCTTCGCGCCCGCGCTGACGGCCACCGACGCGACTGATCCCGGCATAGGGGCGCCGACATGATCAGGATTGGCAGCGTCGGCCTTGGGGCGCTGAGCCGTCTTGGCCTTGACGGCGCGGTTGGGCACCCGGATTGTGCGCGGCTGGCCATTGAGTTCGAAGAACACTTTGGCGTCGCCATCATCCGTGGTCTCGCCCACTGTGATCATGCGGATCTCGAGCGTCTTGCCGGGGTCGATCTCGACCGAGATTTCCTCGCCCGCGTCCATTCCGTAGAAAAATGTCTGCGTGGGCAAAGTGCGGACCGGGCCGTAAATCTGATGGCGGCTCATGTATTCCATGAAGACCTTGGGATACATCAGATAGCCATTCAGGTCTTCGTTATCGATCTCGATTCCGTCCAGATCGGCGCTGAGCTTTGCGCGCGCCGCTTCGAGATCGACCGGTGGCAGGTGTTTGCCCGGTCGATCCGTGAGCGGGGTTTCGGATTTCAGGACTTTCTTCAAGATCGCCTCTGGCCATCCGCCGGGAGGCTGGCCGAGATTGCCGCGCATCATGTCGATGACGGAGTCCGGGAAGCTCACATCTCTTTCGGGGTTCTCGACATCGGCGCGTGTCAGCCCCTGCGTGACCATCATCAGCGCCATGTCGCCCACGACCTTGGAGGAGGGCGTGACCTTGACGATATCGCCGAACATCATGTTCACATCCGCATAGGTGCGCGCGATTTCCGGCCAGCGGTCCTCTAGTCCCATCGAGCGGGCCTGTGCCTTGAGATTGGTGAATTGCCCGCCTGGCATCTCGTGCAGGTAGACTTCGGAGGAGGGTGCCTGCTGGGCAGATTCAAACGCGGCATAATGCATCCGCACCTCTTCCCAGTAGTCCGAAATCTTTCGGATGGCGGCCATATCGAGGCCCGTATCGCGATCCGTGAAGCGCAGGGCTTCCACGATCGAGCCGAGCGTGGGCTGCGAAGTATTGCCTGAAAACGCGTCCATCGCGGCGTCTGCCGCGTCCACCCCGGCCTCGGCGGCCGCGAGGATCGTTGCCCCGGCAATCCCGCCCGTGTCATGGGTGTGGAAATGGATCGGCAGGCCGACCTCTTCTTTCAGCGCGCGGATGAGCAGCCTTGCGGAGGCGGGTTTCAGAAGTCCGGCCATATCTTTCAGGCCCAGCACATGCGCGCCCGCTTCGCGCAGGGCCTTGCCCATGTCGACATAGTATTTCAGATCGTATTTCGCGCGATCCGGGTTCAGGATGTCGCCTGTGTAGCAGATGGTCCCTTCGCAGACCTTATTCGCCTCGATCACGGCATCCATCGCCACGCGCATATTCTCGACCCAGTTCAGGCTGTCGAAAACCCGGAACACATCGACGCCAGTCTCGGCGGCCTGCGCCACGAACGCCTGCACCACATTATCGGGGTAATTCGTATAGCCGACCCCGTTTGAGGCGCGCAGCAGCATCTGCGTCATCAGGTTCGGCATGCGCGCGCGCAGATCACGCAGGCGCTGCCAGGGGCATTCCTGCAAGAAGCGGTAGGCCACGTCGAAGGTCGCGCCACCCCAGCATTCGATCGAGAAAAGCTGCGGCAGCATCTGCGCATAGGCAGGCGCGACCCGCACCATATCAATCGAGCGCATCCGGGTGGCCAGAAGCGACTGATGCGCGTCGCGCATGGTCGTGTCGGTCAGCAGCAACTGCTTTTGCGCGGCCATCCAGTCCGCCACAGCCTGTGGCCCTTCGGCGTCAAGGATCTGCTTGGTGCCCGGCGGTGGCGTGCCAGTCGTGCGTGGCGGGACAGGGGTCTTGATCCCGGCCGGTGGCAGGGCGCGGCCCGCAGTCTCCGGGTGACCGTTGATGGTAATATCGGCGACATAAGTCAGGATCTTGGTGGCCCGGTCGCGCCGGGCCGTGAAGTTGAACAACTCATCCGTGGTGTCGATGAATTTGGTTGTGTAGCTCATGTCCAGGAAGGTCGGATGCTTGAGCAGATTGATCACGAAATCCAGGTTCGTGCTGACACCACGGATACGGAATTCTCGCAGCGCGCGGTCCATGCGCAAGATCGCTTCCGTCGGGGTGGGGGCCCAGGCCGTGACCTTGACGAGGAGCGAATCATAGTAGCGCGTGATGACGCCACCCGCATAGGCCGTGCCGCCATCCAGCCGGATGCCCATGCCCGTGGCCGAGCGATAGGCTGTCAGGCGGCCATAGTCGGGGATGAAATTGTTCAGCGGGTCTTCTGTCGTCACCCGGCATTGCACAGCATGCCCGGTCAGGGTCACATCGCCCTGACTTGGCGTGCCCGTGGCTTCTGAAAGTGTCGCGCCTTCGGCAATGCGGATCTGGGCCTTGACGATATCGATGCCCGTCACTTCCTCAGTCACTGTGTGTTCGACCTGAACGCGCGGATTGACTTCGATGAAATAGAACTGCTCGTCGTCCATATCCATCAGGAACTCGACAGTGCCTGCGTTCTGATAACCGACCGCACGACCGATCTTCAGCGCAAGCTCGCAGACTGCGGCGCGCTGGGCGTCGCTCAGATACGGGGCAGGGGCGCGTTCGACGACTTTCTGGTTGCGCCGCTGCACAGTGCAATCGCGCTCATAGAGGTGGTAGAGATTGCCGTGGCCGTCGCCGAGAAGCTGCACTTCTACATGGCGCGCGCGCAGGATCATTTTCTCGAGATAGCCCTCGCCATTGCCGAAAGCGGCCTCGGCCTCGCGGCGTCCCTCGCGGACCTTCGCTTCGATCTCATCCGCCGCCATGATAGGCCGCATGCCGCGTCCGCCCCCGCCATGGCTGGCTTTGAGCATCAACGGATAGCCTACCACCGCAGCCATGGCGCGAATTGCGTCCATGTCGTCGCCCAGAAGCTCGGTCGCGGGGATGACCGGAACACCGGCCTCAATCGCCACGCGCCGCGCGCTGGCCTTGTCACCAAGGGCGCGCATGGTATCGGCCCTGGGGCCGATGAATGTGATCCCGTTGGCCGCGCAGGCATCGACCAGTGCAGGGTTCTCGCTCAGAAGCCCGTAGCCCGGATGGATCGCATCCGCGCCCGAGGCCTTGGCGACCCGGATGATTTCCTCGATCGACAGATAGGCCGCGACTGGCCCCAACCCT
>SKIM01000086.1 GCA_007116445.1 Natronohydrobacter sp. | reverse complement strand
TCACGCCGGAAGACATGCGCGGGCTGAAAATCCGCACGCCCACGTCCCGCCAGCGCGTCGCGATGTTCAACACGCTCGGCGCCAATGCGACGCCGCTGAGCTTTGGTGAGGTCTATTCGGGCCTCGATCAGGGCGTGATCGACGGGCAGGAAAACCCCGCCCAGATCGCCGAAAGCGCGCGCTTCTACGAAGTCCAAAGCTATCTGTCGCTGTCAAACCATGTCTATCTGCCGACTTTCATGCTGTTTGGCGAGCCTTGGCTGAACGCCCAGACCCCCGAGGTGCGCGAAACTGTGCTGCGCATCGCCTCGGAAACCGCGCCCTGGACCTTCGCCTGGGGTGAGGAAACCGATGCCCGCGTGCTGGAAACCCTTGCCGACAAGATCGCCATCAACGAGGTCGATTTCGAGGCATTCCAGGCCGCCGCCCTACCGCTCTATGACGATCCGCTTTTCGTCGATGCCATTGGTGCCGACATGATCGCGGTCACGCGCGACGTGCTCGGCCTCGACTGATCGCGCCTGCGGCCCTGTACGCTCCCGCAGGGCCGCTTCCCCCCCATCGCCCCAACATGCAGGAGAATGTCATGGACAGTCTCGGGACTATCGTGGTCTGGCTGGACCGGCAGATGTGCCGTGCCCTGGACCTCTTTACCATCATCGTTGCCGCCATGCTTCTGATTTTGTTGAATTATGCGGTGTTTGCGCGTTTTGTTCTGAACGCGTCGGTGTCCTGGGGCGAGGAATTGCCCGCGCATATTCTGGCCATGCTGACCTTCATCGGCGCGGCCTATCTGACCCGCACGAATGAACATCTGGGCTTCGACTCTTTCGCTCGCTCGCTCAATCTGGGCGTGCAGCGGGTGCTGGCCTGCATCAATCAGGTGCTGATGGCGGGCTTTGGGGCGGCGCTTTTCTGGTTCGGCGGGCGCGCGGCGCTCAGCTTCATGGGCCGCACGCTGATTTCCGTGGATCTGCCCGTCATCCTGTTTCGCGCGGCCGTGCCACTGGGCGGCGCGCTGATCGTGCTGATCTGCACTGTGCGTCTGATGGGCCTGATCATGGGCCGCATCAATCCCGGTGAGTTGCTGCCAGAGGGAGATGGCTGATGTTTCTTGCTCCCGGATATATCATTCTGATCCTGCTCATCGGCCTGTTGATGATGGGCGTTCCGATTGCCTTCGTGCTGGGCATCACGGCGACAGTGATGATCTTCCTCGACCCGGCGGTCGTGCCGATGATCATCGGCCTGATCCCCTTTGGCGGCGCAAACAACTACCTGCTGGTCGCAGCCCTTCTGTTCATGATCGCAGGCGAGGTCATGAATCAGGGCAAGATTGCTGAGAAGTTGCTGGCCTTCGCATCCTCGCTCGTGGGCCATATCCGCGGCGGTCTGGCGCATGTCAACATCCTGACTTCGCTCTTCTTTTCCGAGATCTCGGGGACAGCGACATCCGACGCTGCCGCCATCGGCTCGGTGATGATCCCGCAGATGAAGAAGCGCGGCTATTCGGCGGCTTTCGCGGCGGCCGTCACCTCGACCTCGGCCACGATGGCGATCATCGTGCCGCCGTCGCTGAACCTGATCCTTTACGCCTATGTCGCCAATGCCTCGATTGCGGAGCTCTTCGCCGCAGGCATCCTGCCGGGCTTTCTGGTCTGTTTCCTGTTGCTGCTGACCGCCTATCTGATCGCCATCTACAAGGGCTTCCCGACCGAGGGCGCGTTCAGCTTTGCCCGCGTGCTCGATACGGGCAAAGACGCTGCCCTGCCACTGACCCTGCCGATCCTGATCCTTGTCGGTATTCTGGGCGGTATCTTCACCGCCACGGAGGCAGGCGCTGTCGCCGCGCTCTGGTCCATCGTCATGGCGGCGCTGGTTTACCGGACGCTCAGCTGGGAGAGCTTCATTGATACGCTGCGCATCGCAGGCAAGCGTTCGGCCATGCTGATGTTTATCGTGGCGACCTCGACGCTTCTGGGCTGGTATCTGACCAATCAGCGCATCCCGCAGGATATCGCCAATGCCATTCTGGGCATTTCGGAAAACTACTGGGTCGTGCTGCTGGCTATCAATGTGTTCTTCCTGCTCGCCGGGACAATTGTGCATGGCACACCTGCGATCCTGATGCTGGTGCCGATCTTCCTGCCGCTTGCGGATCAGTTGGGCATCGACCGGGTGCATTTCGGGCTGATCATCACGCTCAATCTCGGGATTGGCCAGCAAACCCCGCCCGTGGCCTCGGTGGTGCTGATCACCTGCTCGATTGCCAAGATCTCCATCGGGCAGATCATCCCGCCGCTGATGCTGTTCATCGGGGCGATGCTGGTGGCGCTTGGCCTCGTAAATATCTTCCCGGCGATCTCGCTGTGGTTGCCATCGATCATTCTGGGGTGAGGACCATGAAACTTCTGACCATCAACCCCAATTCCTCGGTCACGGTGACAGCGCGGATCAATGCGGCGGCGCAGGCGGCCTGCCAGCCGGGCGAGGAGATTACAACGATCCGGGCGCAAGGTGCGCCCGATCTGATCGTCACCCCGGAGGATGCGCGCCGCGCCGCGCAGGCGGTGACGCAGACCCTCAGCGCTTGGACCGCCCCTGTGGATGGGGTGATCCTTGCCTCTTTCGGCGATACGGGGCTTGAGGCCGTGCGCGCGCAGACCCGCGTGCCGGTCGTGGGGATCGCGCAATCGGCCTATGCCATGGCCTCGGTGCTGGGGGCGCGCATGTCCATTGTGTCCTTCTCCCCCAGCATGGCCGAGGCGCTGCGCAAGACGGCGCTCAGCTATGGTCATGCAGACCGGCTGGTGGCCATGCATATGGTCGAGGGCGCGGTCTGGGACGATCCTGGTGCGATTCAGGACCAGTGCGGGCCAGACCTTCTGGCGCTGTGCCAGAAATCCGCGCGCGAGGATGGCGTGGGCAGCATCGTGCTGGGGGGTGGGCCGCTTGCAGGGCTTGCGGCGCGGCTGCAACCGCAAGTGCCTGTCCCAGTGATCGACGGGACGACAGCCGCGATTGCGACCCTGCGCGTGGCGCTGGGGCAGGTGCCGCCGCGCCACGATGCTGCATTGCGACGCGCGGCCCACGCCTGACATGACCACCCCGGCCCGCGCCCGATTGCAGTTCGCGCTGATCTTCGCGGCCCATGCGCTGGGCGCGATGTCGGTGCTCTCGGTGCTGACGGCAGGGCCGCAACTCGCAGCCAGCCTCGGCCTCTCGCCGCTGGAGTTGGGCGCACTTGCCAGCCTCTATTCCGGCGCGCTGGCGGCTGCGTCGCTGCCTGCAGGGTTGGTGACGGACCGGCTGGGCACGCGTGCGGCGCTGACGCTATCGGCGCTGACCATTGCAGCGGGTCTGGGGATTTGCGCGAGCTCGGCGGGTTTTGCGCAGCTTGGAGCAGGGATCGCGCTTTGTGGGGCAGGTTACGGGCTGATCAATCCGGCAGCGGGGCGCGCGATCACGCTCTGGTTCACGCCGCGCTGGCGCAATACGCT
>SKIM01000176.1 GCA_007116445.1 Natronohydrobacter sp. | reverse complement strand
GGCCAGCGCCAGCATGCCGGTTGCGCGCAGGCGGGCGATGCGGATCGCTTCCGTGCGCTGGCGGGCGGCTTCGACCCCGATGCGGAAGATCCAGGCCGGGGGCATGGTGCCCGCTTGTGCCGGATCGAGCGCCTCGACGGCCTGCCAGCGCTCAAGCGCCACGGCCCAGGCGTCCTGCGCTATAGCGACTTCGGCATGGAGTTTGGCGTAGTTTATCGTTTTGGGGAATTTGCGCACCAACGTCTGGGATTGTGTCTCGGCGCGGTCGAGATCCCCGGCGCGGATCAGCGCGCGCACGCCGCGTTCAAAGCTTGCGATCTGCCCCGGGCCTTTGGTCCGCGCGCCGCGCGCCAGCCACAGATCTGCGGCCTTGCTCCAGTCCTGGCGCGCTTCGGCCAGCAGAGCCTCCATGCGCAGAAAGGGGCTGGTATCGGCCATGCCGGGACGCAGATCTGCGAGAAGCGTGCCAGCGTGGTCCAGATCACCGATCTGCACGAAAGCTTCGACCACGGGCAGTTTCAGCTTGGGATCGATCAGGCAGCCACTCTCTTCGACCATCTGCCAGCGCCGCGTGACCTCGCCCCAGCGTTTGGCCTGAAGCGCGCGGCGGCAATAGGCATCGAGCAGGAGGGTATTGCCGGGCCATTCTGTCAGCGCCTCGCGCAGGATCATGTCCGCGCGCGCCATATCCCCCTGTGCGGCCGCAGCCTCACTCATCCCCACATGGGCCCGGGCTGGCGATGCAAGTTCCTGTTGCCACAGCAGCCCTGCCATCTGCCAGTCGCCCTGCTTTTGTGCGGCCTGCGCGCGGGCCGCGAAGCTGGTTGCGCGTGGTGCGGGCGCGGTGGTTTGGGTGGTGAAGCCGTAATCCTTCATCTCGAGGTGGCTGAGCATATGCCGCAGGACGTGGCGGCATGCGGCTCTGATGGTGGCGAAAAACCCGGCCTCCTGATACCTTGCGCGTAATTTCTGCGTTGCGGTCTGTGCTTTGGGCTTGCTGGTTTTTCTGGAGGGCGGCACAGGCTTTCCTTTAACTGAAACGGTCTTTTTCAAGCAGGCCGCGTGCCATCGCATTCGCTGAGGTCATGCACAAGGGCGGCTTGAAGCATGGGTTTCCTCTGATTGGCACGGGTTGTTCTTGCAATATCGATGGTCCTGATCATGATCGTATAAGCGCGGCAGTCCCTTTGCAGCCTCATTTCCGGCTTCGGACCGCTTCTGGTTGTATCGAACACAGCTGCGGTTGCAAGACACCCGGCCAGGATCGCTCAGCGCCGCTCAGGTGGTCTGCGCAGGATGAGCAAGCGGAAGAGCTCGGCCAGTTCCACGGCCCAGAGCGCCATGCGCTTCTGACAGGCAATCCGCCGCCAGCGCCAGCTATAGGGCGCGCGCGTATAGGCCCGGATTTCGCGCAGCGGCGGGACCAGAGAGCGCAGCGTCCAGATGACACGCCGTGCGGCCGGCCCTGTGGCGACCTGGCCGCCCTTGATGCGGCGGGCCTTGATCACAAGCGCTGCCCGTGTTGTGCGGGCCGGGTGATGGACCAGCGCATCCGCGACCAATTGCAGGCCAATGCCCTGCCGCCCGGCGCGGCGGCAGAATTCCGCATCCCCCCCTGACAGCCGGTCCTCGGCAAAGCCCCCGATCCGGTCAAACAGCGGCCGCGCACAGGCCAGATTGGCCGTCGCGGCATAGCCCCGCGTGATGAATTCGGCCTGAGGGATGCCACGCACAGTGTCGAAAATCGCCCAGTCACTTGGATCGGGGCCCGGATCCAGCAGGACCGGCCCCGCCAGAAGGTGGCCCGGATGCGCCTGCAAGGCGCGCGCCATCGCCGCCAGCCAGCCTGCGGCAGGGCGACAATCCGCATCCGTGAAGACGAGATAGCGGCCCTTTGCAGCTTTGACGCCTGTATTGCGCGCGGCATAGGATCCCGGCCCGGAGCAGGTGACAACCTGCACGGCGACACAAGCGGCCGACAGCGCGACCGGAAGGTCCGGTCCGGCAGGATCATTATTGACGATGATCACTTCCCACATCTGCGCGGCCAGACCTTCTTGCTGGCCAAGCGCGCGCAGAAGCTGCGCCAGCGCCGCGCTGTCGCGATAGACCGGGACGATGACAGACAGGATCGGCGGGGCGGCGCTCATGCGTGCAACCCGGCTCTGGTGATCGTTGCGCTGGCCGCTTGCCGCGCATTCTGACGGTCGGTCAATTTGCTTTTGCAAGGCGACTGGACACGCGCGCCTGATCGTCCAGGACACCAAGCGCCATCATTCATGCTTTTGCCATTCATGCTGTCTTACTGACGCGATACAGGCGAGGGGACAAGCCTCTGCCTGCAGGCGCAAGCAAATGCAAAAGGGTGCTGCGCGCCACCGCCGCTAGCGGTTGAGCAGGTTTCGGTGATGGCGCCGGAGCAGCAGCAATCCTGTCACCATCGGCAGGATGATGCACAGGCCCACGAAGACGAATGAGATATAATCGGGCCGATACAACGGATAGAAACCGTCGCGCATCAGCCCGGTCAGGTGCAGCACCGGGTTGAACCACAAGACCTGCTGGGCCAGCGGGGGCATGTCCTCATAGAGGATGATCACGCCCGAGATGATGAATAGCGGACGGGTGAGGATCGCCCAGATCTGCAGCCAGACCGGGAAGCGCAGGAACAGGAAGGCGTTCAGGCATCCCACCCCCAGCCCCAGCGCGGCCGCCAGGCCCATCGCGGCGAAAATCGGTCCCCAGCGCAGCAAGCTGTCGATATCCTCATAGAGGATGATCCCTGCGATGATCAGGAAGGTGACAATGTAGATGACCAGCGTATTGAGCACGAAGCGCGCGGCGATGGCATCGACCCAGGTGACGCGCGGATAGCGCAGCAGCGGTTTCGAGAAGCTCAGCGCCTTGCCGACATGGCTGCCCAGCTGTGTGAATGTGTGCAGCACCAGAAAGCCCGTGGCCTTGAACAGCAGATGGCTGACACCAAGCGCAGGCGCGCGCGCCAGCAGCGACCAGGCGAAGGCCAGCAGGATGATCATGCCCAGAGGCTCCAGCACCGCCCAGGCATATCCCCCCGGTGTGCGGCCATAGCGCGTTGTCATCTCGCGCAGCATCAGCGCGGCCACCGAGCGGAAGCTCGTGACGAAGACCGGCGGCATGTCGCGTGTCCCGAAGGTCTTGAGTGACAAGGGCATGTCCTCGCTCTTTGCCTGAACCCGGCCAAATCAGGGCTTGGGTTTCCTGAGCACTGTTGTTATGCCCAAAAGGCCGATAATTCCACACTTGGATGCGCCGGTGGTCAAAGGATCCCCAAGATGAGTGATGCTGCGGATACCGCGCCCAAATCGTCGAAATCTGCCCCCAGCACCAAGAAGAAACCGGCGGGCGGGCCGGCGGCGCCACCCGCCATGGCAGAGCCCCCGATCCGCCCGGCGGTCGCGCCCGCGCGCATCAGGCCGCGCCATCGCGGGCTCGCGCTCAGCCTGCTGGTGGTGATCGTGCTGCCGGTGCTGCTC
>SKIM01000112.1 GCA_007116445.1 Natronohydrobacter sp. | reverse complement strand
GCCGTCCACCGTCCACGGGTCGAGCATCGCCGCGACCTGATTGTCGACCGTCCCGACCGGCCAGGCTGGGCCCTGCTCGACCGCGTCGAACAGCCCCGACCGCTGATGCATCGCCCGCACGGCCGGCGCCAGGCCTTCCCAATGTGCAGGCCGTGGATGCACCAGCCATTCGGCTTCCTGCACCTGACGGCCGTCGACGACGACAATCAGGCCTACCTCCACGATCGACCCGCAGAGTTCGTTCGTCCCGGTCGTCTCAAGGTCGATCCATGCCTCATTCATGACAGCCCCCCGATGATCAGGAGACGGAGTACGGCCGCCACGGCGAACAGCAGGCCGGCCACGATCAGCCACGCCATCAGCCACGCCACAATCCGGCCGGCATGCCATGCCAAAGGTCGACGCGTCTCTAGCTCGGCCACGACCGGGGTGGCGTAGACGGCCTGCATCTGGACGGCGTCGACGACCAGCGACGGGGTGACCTGCTGCCCGCCGGCCGCCCACTCGTAGAGCCGGTCGAGGTCGTTGCCGGCAGACGTCCACACGCGGATGGCCTGCCGCCAGTCGTCGGCGTCGTGGGCGGTGGTGGCGGCCAGCCGGACGGCCAGCTCCTCCTGCTTCGCATCGTCCATCATCGCTCCGTTCCGTCTTGACGTGGCGGGCCGACGGACCGCAACGTGCGACGGCGAAGCCACACCTCCAACGCTTCGGTCGCGGCCAGCCCGGCGGTGAGCGCTGCGCCGACCAGCGCGACCACGACCGGACCGTCGTCGCCGAACACGAACAGCGCCGACATGGCCAGGATGGCAGCAGAGACGGCCAGGACGACCGCAGGGCCGTAGCTGGTCATGATCGCACCTCCGGGACGATCTCGGACGGCAGGAGGCCGCCTGGCGTGTCGTAGCGGGTCTGCGTGTCGGCGGCGATGCCGGGCCAGCAGGCCCGGATCAGTGCGGCGTTGCCGGTGTCGGCCCGGTAGAGGGCGGCGGCGATCAGCGCGGCGAACGGGACGTCGTCGTGCATCAGGTCGGTTGCCCACTGCCACGCGTAGCCGTCCAGGGTCGGTTCGTCGGTGAGCGCGCCGGCACGGCGGCCTTCACGGACACCGTTGGCGATGCCTCGGGCGGCGCCGTTCATCAGTTGCAGGTCGAGGGGTGTCATCGGGTTCTCCTGGCCGGCCCGCCTTGCGACGGGCCGGCGGTCGTGTCACACGAGGCTGAGGACCTGCATCGCGTCGGCTTCCATCGACGCGGCCCGGTCCGGGTCGGTGATGGTCTGCGCGAACGACGTGATCGCGTTGGCGAGGCCCATCGCGGTCTGCTGCCCGCCGGCGATGAAGTGGTTGAGGATGTCGTCGGCGGCGGCCTCGCCGTACGCGAGCGTCTTGGCGACGTGCTTGACCGCGTCGGCGGGCTTGTCGACCGGCTTGCCGGCGAGGGTCCGCATCTCGGCGATCTTCGCCTTCATGTAGTCGACGTCAAGGAACGTGGTCACCGCGTCGGCGGCCTGCCGGCGGACCAGGTCGAGGTTTGCCTGCTGCGTCTCGTCCGACCAGCGGATCACGCCCTCGTCGAGGCGGCTGCCGAGGTGGACGGCCCGCAGAGCGTCCTTCGCGATCGTCATGCCGTTCTTGCACACCTCGACGCGGAGGCGAGGCACGATCGTCATGGCGCCGTGGCCGACCTCGGAGTTGGAGATCACGAACCCGGCGGAGATGACCGGGTTGTCCACGCCGGTCGCGCCGGTGAACGGGCTGCGGTAGCCGTCCAGGAGGTCCGGTGCGAGTTCGTACACGGACGGGGCGGCGACCCGGACGTACATGCGTGTCTCGGACAGGTCGGCGGATTCGATCTCGACGTCGACGCCTGCCTCGCGGAGTCCGCCGAGCGCGGCGGTGAGCACGTCCAGGTTGTCGACGATGCGGTACCGGTCGCTCAGGAACGCGCGGGCGATGCCGACGCCGTCGTCGCCGCGGAAGGCGCGGACCATGAACGACCGGGCGTCACCGAGGTAGCTGCCTTCGGTGACCGAACCGTCGAGATAGCGCGTCTCGGCATCGACGCCGTGCAGCCAGCCGTTCACGTTCGCGTCGTACAGGTCGACACGCTGCTCACGCAGCCGACGCAGATACGCGCGCGGGATCTCCAGCCGCTGCGCGAGGTTGTTGTCGGCGTGGCCGGTCGGCACGTAGTGGCCGTCAGCCACCCCGACCCCGTCGGCGTCGATGACCGGCTCGGCGTTCTCGACGACCCAGGTGCCGGCGTCGGAGCGGATCGCGGTCGCCGGGGCGACGACGTCGATCTTGCGGCCGTGCTGTTCCTTGAGGACGGCGGCGAGATCGCCGAGGGTGGCGTTGCGGGCGGTGAATGCGACGCCGGCCTCACGGTCGACGGTCGCGGCGGCACGGTTGATGTTGCTCACGGGGTCCCTCCCGGGATCGGTTCGGTCAGGCGGCCGGTCTGGCTGCCTCGGGACCGACCGTACGCGACGGGTGCGACGTACGGTCGGTCCCGGGACGGTCAGCGGATCCGGGTCGCGGAGGTCAGTGCTTGGGTGGCCCGTTCAGATATCCGTCGAACGTTCCGGCCTCGAACTCGGCGACGACCTGCTGCCGGTAGACGATCAACGTCTTGGCGTGATCATCGTCGCCTGCGACCACGGCGTCCATGATCGAGTCATCCAGCGGCTTCAGCAGGTCGTGCAGCCGCTGCTTGTCCATCCACGCTTCGTGCTCGGCCTGTCGTTGCAGGACCTGGTCGCACCGATGCGGCATCCACGGTGCGATCCAGCGGACGTCGCGGGCCCGCTTGATGTCATCCTGTGACTCGACAGTGTTGACGAGCACCCAACGGCCGGTCCGGGACGACTGCCACCAGGCCAGTTCAGTCTTGCCGCAGCGGTTGCATGCGCGGCGGCGGGATGGGCTGATGTAGGCGCCGGGGCGGATCGTGTTCGTGGTGGTCATCGGGGTCCCTCCCGGGTTCGTCGTTCGGCGGTACGGGATGATCGTACGTGCTCGGCGGGGCGGACGCAACCCGGACGTACGGTCGGTCCCGGGACGGTCAGCGGATCCGGGTCGCGGACACGATCGAGGCGGCGCCGACCCAGGTCATGTCGAGGACGTAGTCGCGGACGTCCTCCCGGACGGTCGCGGCGTCCGAAAAGGTGCCCCACTCCAGCGCCCACGCGTCCGGGTCGACTTCGACGGTCATGTCGATCTTGATCTTCACGGGGTCCCTCCCGGTTCGGTTCGGCGCCCCGGGCGTCCCGGGGCGCGGGTCGTCGGTCAGCCGTTGAGCATGACCCAGACGCTGTCGAGCGCGCTCTGCGCGTCGGACAGCCGGGCCGCGTCGATGTGCCCGCGGGCCTCGCCCAGGAGGTGGCGGGCCTCGTCCTGGCTGACCCGGCCCAGCGGGCAGAACGGGCCGTCGAGTTCCTGCTCGTAGTGGCTGGCCTGGGCGGCGAGTTGGGTCGCGGTCGTCATCGGGGTCCCTCCCGGGGTCGTCGTTCGGCGGTACG
>SKIM01000267.1 GCA_007116445.1 Natronohydrobacter sp. | reverse complement strand
GCCGCCTGCCCCATCCCGCGCGCGCCCGCCCAGAGCTGCCAGACCATCACCCAGGCCGCGAGCGTGGTCGCAAGCGCTGCCGCGACAAAGCCCATCAGCGGCATCAGCCCGATGGCCACGAGTGCATTCACCACCATCGACACAAGCGCGTATTGGAACGGGCGTTTCGTGTCATGGCGCGCGTAATACAAGGGCTGCAAAACCTTGTGCAGAACGAAAGCCGGAAGCCCCAGCGCATAGACCGCCAGGGCGAGCGCGGTCGCCTGCGTATCGGCCTCGGTCCAGGCGCCGCGCCCGAACAGCACCGCGACGATCGGCGTTGCGATCACCACCAGCGCAACAGCTGACGGCACCGTCAGGAACAGCGAAAATTCGAGGCCCCGGTTGAAGCTGTGCTGGCCCGCGCCTTCGTCGCCCGCGCGCAGGCGCCGCGACAGTTCCGGCAAAAGCACGACGCCGACCGCGATCCCCACCACGCCCAACGGCAGCTGATAGAGCCGATCGGCATAGGACAGCCACGAAACCGCATTTTCGGTGAAACTCGCGACTTGGCGTCCCACGATCAGGTTGATCTGCACCACACCACCGGCCAGCACGGCTGGGGCCGCGATGATCGCCAGCCGCTTCAATTCCGGTGTCAGGCGTGGGCGGCGAAACCGCATCGCGAACCCTGCCCGGCGCACCGCAATCCAGAGTGCGGCAAGCTGCACCACGCCCGCCACTGGCACGGCCCAGGCCAGCGTCAGCCCCATCGGCCAGCCTGCGCGATCCGCAAGCAGCATCGCGGCCACAAAGACCACATTCAGCAGCACCGGAGCGGCGGCAGCGGCGGTGAAGCGGCCGACCGCGTTCAGCATCCCGGACAGAAGCGCTGTCAGCGAGATGAAGAAGATATAGGGAAAGGCCACGCGCCCGAAGACCACAGCCATGTCGAAACGGTCATCCTGGGCGAACCCTGCCGCCATGGCCCAGACCAGAAAGGGCATTGCGATCACAGCGAGCGTGGAAAACACCAGCAGGACTGCAGCCATACCCCAGAACGCGTCGCGCGCGAAGCTCTCGGCATCCTCGCCCGCTTCGTGCTTCTTGGCGAAGAGCGGGACAAAGGCAAAGTTGAACGCGCCCTCGGCGAAGAAGCGGCGGAACATGTTGGGCAGCGAGAAGGCTACGAAAAACGCATCCGTCACCGGCCCCGCCCCGAGATAGGCCGCCATCATCACGTCGCGCACAAAGCCGAAGACACGGCTGAGCAGCGTCCATAGCCCCACGGTCAGGAACCCCGCCACAAGCCGGATACGGACCATCAGCTTGCTGCCCGTTCAGCCCCTGCGGCAATCGCGGCGCGCAGTTTCTTTTCCAGCGCATCCTGGCGGGATTTGGAATGCAGTTTCAGTCCGAACATGTCTTTCACATAAAAGGTATCGACAGCCTGCACGCCATAAGTCGCAATCACCGCGCTGGCAATATAGACATTTGAATCCGCAAAAGTGCGTGCCAGATCATAGAGCAGGCCGGGACGGTCGCGGGTATCCACTTCGATGATCGTGTAGATCTCGGAGCCGTCATTGTCGAAACTGATCGCCGTCGGCACGCGAAAGGCCCGTTCGCGTTTCTTGACCTTGTCACGGTCCACCAGCGCTTTCGAGGCCACGACTTCCCCTGCCAGGGTCCGCTCGATCATGCTGCGCAGGCGGGGCAGGCGCGTGTCCTCGTAGGGGTGGCCTTCGGCATCCTGGATCCAGAACACAGCCGTCGCGAAGCCATCCTTGGTGGTATAGGTGCGCGCATCGACGATATTCGCCCCCACCAGCGCCAGCGCGCCAGCAAAACGCGCGAAGATGCCGGGATGGTCGGACAGCACGAAGCACGCCCGCGTCGCATCACGATCAGGGTCGGGATGCAGGTCGATGCGGATCTCGTCGGATGAAATCTTTTCCAGCAGATAGGCAAAGACCTTGTGCGTATCAGTGGGCAGGCCCTGCCAATAGGGATCGTAATGGCGCGCAAGTTCGGCGCGGCGGGCGCTGCGCGGCCAGCCCGCAAGCTCCGCGCGCAGAGCGCGCTTGGCCTCGGTGGCGCGGTTCTCGCGATTGAGCGCTTCCAGTCCGGTTTCCAGCACATTGGCCGTTTCGCGATAGAGCGTGCGCAAGAGCTGCGCTTTCCAGTTATTCCATGTCCCCGGCCCGACCCCGCGAATGTCGCAGACCGTCAGCACGGTCAGCAGGTCCAGCCGTTCGCGTGTCTTCACCAGTTTGGCGAAATCGCGCAGCGTGCGCGGGTCTGCGATATCGCGTTTCTGCGCCGTGTCGGCCATCAGCAGATGATAGCGCACCAACCATTCGACCGTCTCGCATTCCGCTTTCTTCAGCCCCAGACGCGGCGTCACCCGGCGCGCGATCTGTGCGCCCAGAACGGAATGATCTTCAGGCCGCCCCTTGCCGATATCATGCAGCAGCAGCGCCACATAGAGCACCCGACGGTTCACCCCGTCCCGCAGGATGCGCGAGGCGATGGGCAATTCCTCGACCAGCTCCTCGCGCTCGATCTGTGCCAGTGTGCCGATGCATTGAAGCGTGTGCTCGTCGACCGTGTAGTGATGATAGACGTTGAACTGCATCATCGCCACGATCGGCTCGAATTCAGGCACAAACGCGCTCAGAACCCCCAGCTCGTTCATCCGCCGCAAGGCGCGCTCGGGGTTGGCGTGGTTGAGCATCATGCGCAGGAAGATCTTGCGCGCCTCGGGATCGTTGCGCATCCGCTCGTCGATCAGATGCAGATTGGCCGCGACCAGCCGCATCGCATTGGGGTGCAACAGATAGCCCGTGCTCAGCCCATCCTCGAACAGGCGCAGGATATTGAGCGGGTCGCGCAGGAAGTCTTCGGCGTCTTCGATATCCAGCCGGTTATGGATGACTTTCAGACCATCGCGCAGTTTCTTGCGTCGGGTCAGCAGATTGCGCAGCGACGGGCCGCGCTTGACATGGCGCGCTTCCAGCTCGGTCAGGAAGATCCGCGTCAGTTCGCCCACATGGGTTGCATGGCGGAAGTAATCCTGCATGAAATGCTCGACGCCGCGCCGCCCGCCATGGTCGCGATACCCCATGCGTTCAGCAACGCCGACCTGCAGATCGAAGGTCAGCTGCTCGACCGCGCGCCCGGCAATGTGGTGCATATGACAGCGCACGGCCCAGAGGAAGGTTTCAGCGTTGCGGAAGGTCTGATATTCTTCAGCGCGAAAGAAACCCAGCCCCACGAGTTCTTCGGCCTGGTCGACAGCGTGGATGTATTTCGCGATCCAGTAGAGCGTCTGCAGATCGCGCAAACCGCCCTTGCCCTCCTTGACATTCGGTTCGAGCATATACCGCTGATTGCCGATCTTGCTGTGGCGTTCGGCGCGCTCTAACAGTTTCGCTTCGACAAAATCGGCATGAGTGCGCGCGAAAAGCTCGTCCCAGAGCCTTTCGCGCAAGGTCTGGGCCAGCCCCTCGTTGCCGCACAGAAACCGATGCTCCAGCAAAGCAGTG
>SKIM01000350.1 GCA_007116445.1 Natronohydrobacter sp. | reverse complement strand
TGGCGGAGCAGGTGGGATTCGAACCCACGGAGCGCTCATCACGCTCAACAGTTTTCAAGACTGCCTCAATCGACCACTCTGACACTGCTCCTGTCTGGTGCGATGTAATAACTGGGATATTGCGTCAAGCCAAGTCTCTAGTTTGACCGCGGCAGGTGGGCGATGGGGGGCACTGTCGGGGTGGCAGTTCCCGCGGCGCGATCACCGGGTCGCCCGCGCTGAACGCGTGACATAGAGGTTGAAAGTTTCCGCGCGGTAATATTACTCTTGTGCTTGTCAATTTTAATTTCGTCGGAATGTGAAGGACATGCAGTGGTGACCGGGCAGAAGATACGCAATATGGAAGAGTTCGCGGCAGTCAGCGGGATTTCACGCCCGACTGTTTCGAAGTATTTTCAGGATCCGGACAGTGTGCGCTCCACGACCCGCAAGCGGATCGAGGCCGCGCTGGAGCATTATGACTTCCGCCCGAATATCTTTGCCATGAACCAGAACCGCAAGCTGACCAAGATTGTGGGCGTGGTGGTTCCCTATCTGGCGGATCCGTTCTTTGCAGAAATCGCGCGCAAGATCGAACGGCGCTGCATCGATGCAGGTTTCTGGCCGATTCTGTTTTCGGCACATGGAGAGCAGAAGCTTGAAAATGCGATCCTTGAGAGTCTGCGCGTGCTGAAACCTGCAGGTGTACTTCTGGCGCCGCTTGGCCGGGTTTCTGACCGCAAAGCGATCGAGCGATTTTGCGATGATGTGCCGACTGTGCTGTTCGACAGCAATATAGAAGGTGTCGGCAAGGTTTTTGTCGGTTCTGACAACACCGATTTCGTGACTCAGAGCGTGGAGTATCTGGTTCGCACGGGCTCGGCGCCTGTGCTGTTCGAGATGCGCAGCCCTGCCAATCCCAATGCCAACAAGCGCAGGCTGGCCTATATCGCCAATATGGAGCGCCTTGGGTTGGAACCGCATATCGTCCGGGTTGCGGGCGAAGGCTGGGATTTCGAGCGGATCGGCTATGAAGGCGGGATCAGGGCGATACGGGACAAGGCTTTTGCGACGAACACGATCCTGTGCAGCAATGACCGGCTGGCTGTGGGGCTTCTGACGGCCTGTTTTGAAGAGGGGCTTTCCGTCGGCTATGGTGCAGAGCATGCCATCCGCGTGATGTCGCACGACGATCACCCGGTCTCGCGTTTTACCTGCCCACCCTTGACGACAGTCGCCCATGACTACGATGCGGTGTCCAACAAGGCCGTCGAGATATTGTTTCACATGATCGAAGGCGGGGCTGTGCCAGAGGGGCGCGAAGAGTTCCTGTATTCGACCCGGCTCGTCTTGCGTAAATCGGCCTAAAGTTTGCGCGAGTAAAAATTACATTGACCGCGAGGCAAAAATCTATTTAGGTTCCTTCCACTGAGAGTGTTCAGGGAGGAATCAGATGAGATACGGTAAGTCACTTGTGGCAACGACAGCGCTTGCGCTGGTTGCGGCTTCGGGCGCATATGCCCAATCATTGACGATCGCGACCGTCAACAATGGCGACATGATCCGCATGCAGGCGCTGAGCAGCGAATTCACCGATGCGACCGGGATCGAGCTGGAATGGGTGATCCTGGAAGAAAACATCCTGCGACAGCGTGTCACTCAGGATATCGCAACCAGCGGTGGTCAGTTCGACATCATGACCATCGGCATGTATGAAACGCCGATCTGGGCCGAACGCGGCTGGCTGGTCGCATTGGACGGCCTGCCGGACGACTATGACAAGGACGACATCCTGCCAGCAATGCGGGCTGGCCTGTCCTTCGAGGGCACGATGTATGCCGCGCCCTTCTATGGCGAAAGCTCGATGGTGATGTATCGCACCGACCTGATGGAAGCGGCCGGGATGGAAATGCCCGAAGAGCCCACCTGGGATGATATCGCCGCTGCAGCCGCTGCGATGACCGACCGCGAGAATAACATCAACGGCATCTGTCTGCGCGGGCGCGCGGGCTGGGGCGAGAACACGGCCTTCATCACCACGGTTGCCAATTCCTTTGGGGCGCGTTGGTTCGATATGGACTGGAATGCACAGCTCGACAGTCCCGAATGGCTCGAGGCGCTGACCTTTTACAATGACCTGCTGCAGAATTACGGGCCTCCGGGCGCAGCCAATAATGGCTTCAACGAAAACCTCACGCTGTTCCAGCAGGGCCGTTGCGGCATGTGGATCGACGCGACTGTCGCAGCCAGCTTCGTGACCAACCCCAACGACTCGACGGTCGCCGACAGCGTGGGTTTCGCACTGGCGCCCAACAAGGACGGTCTGGACAAACGCGCCAACTGGCTCTGGGCCTGGGCGCTGGCCATCCCGGCAGGCACGCAGCAGCAAGACGCCGCGATGGAGTTCATCAACTGGGCCACGTCCAAGGCCTATCTGGAGCTGGTCGCCGAACGTGAAGGCTGGGCAAACGTCCCTCCGGGCACGCGCACCTCGCTCTATGAAAACCCGGACTATGCCAGCATCCCGTTTGCAGACATGACCCTGCGTTCGATCAATGCCGCTGACCCGAACAACCCGACACTTGAGCCGGTGCCCTATGTCGGCATCCAGTTCGTCGCGATCCCGGAATGGGCCGGCATCGGCACACAGGCCGGGCAGGAATTCTCGGCCATGGTCGCAGGCCAGCAGACCCCGGAACAGGCCCTCGCGCGTGCACAGGCACTGGTGACAGATGAAATGGAAGCTGCAGGCTACTGAGCCCCTGCCGCTTTCGGAGAGGGGCGATTATCCTCACGCCCCTCTCATGTCACAGACCATAGGCAAGCCTCGCTTGCCCTTATGAAAGGCCAGTGCCATGTCCACCAAGGCTTCGCGCTCTGCGGCGCGGCTGATGCTGGCACCTGCGGTCATCCTGCTTCTGGGCTGGATGCTGGTGCCGCTCACGCTGACGCTGATTTTCTCTTTCCAACGGTTTCTGCCCCTGCGTGGCGGGTTTCAGGGCTGGGTCGGGTTTGAAAACTACGTCCGTTTTGTCACCTCCAGCGCGTTCTGGCCCTCGGTGCAGGCGACGGTCATCATCGTCGGCGGCGTGCTGCTGATCACCGTGACCTTGGGTATCCTGCTTGCGATCCTGCTCGACCAGCCGATGTGGGGGCAAGGGATGGTGCGCATTCTGGTCATCGCACCATTCTTCGTCATGCCGACCGTTTCGGGGCTGGTGTGGAAGAACATGTTCATGGACCCCAATAACGGGCTTTTGTCACATCTGTGGCGCGCTTTCGGGGCCGATCCGATCATCTGGCTGTCAGACGCGTCGATGCTGTCGATCATCCTGATCGTGTCCTGGCAATGGCTGCCTTTCGCCACGCTGATCCTGCTGACCGCGATCCAGTCGCTTGACAGTGAACAGCTGGAAGCCGCCGAGATGGACGGTGCCCCGGTTCTGTCGCGCTTCTGGCATATCATCCTGCCGCATCTGTCGCGCGCCATCACCATCGTCATCCTGATCCAGACGATTTTCCTGCTCGCGATCTTCGCTGAAATCTTCGTCACAACCCAAGGC
>SKIM01000284.1 GCA_007116445.1 Natronohydrobacter sp. | reverse complement strand
GAGGCCGGCGTGGCGGCGCATTGGGCGTATCGCGACGGGAAGCGCTCGGAGAACCCCTTTGCGGTCGATCCTGTCAAATGGATCAGCACCCTGACCGAAGGCTTCGACAGCGCCGATGACCATGACGCGTTTCTTGAGCATGTGAAGCTTGAGATGTATTCCGATCAGGTCTTCTGCTTCTCGCCCAAGGGCGATGTGATCCAGCTGCCGCGCGGCGCGACCCCGCTGGATTTCGCCTATGCGATCCATACCCGCATCGGCGATGGCTGTGTTTCGGCGAAAGTGGACGGGCTGCGCGTGCCGCTCTGGACGCGGCTCAGGAACGGGCAATCGGTCGAGATCATCACGGCAGAGGGCCAGCGCCCGCAATCGAGTTGGATTGACATCGTTGTGACCGGGCGGGCGAAATCCGCGATCCGCAAGGCGTTGCGCGACGAAGATCGCGAACGTTTCGTGCGTCTGGGCAATGAATTGTTGCGGCTTGCATTCGACGCGACGGGACGCGAGCTGAGCCCCAAGGCGTTGGGCACTGCGGCGAAATTGCTCAACATTCCTGACATTGCGGAATTGCGTGCGCGGGTTGGTGCCGCGGAACTCAGCGCGCGCAAAGTGGTGGCCGTGCTCTATCCCGAGACGGCCCATGCTGCGCCAGAAGTGGATTCCAGCAAACCCGTCGTCGGCCTTGAGGCAGACACGGATTTTCGCCGCGCGCCCTGTTGCCAGCCGCTGCCGGGCGAGCGCATCATCGGCATCACCTATCGCGGCAAGGGCGTCGTGGCCCATTCGATGGATTGTGAGGCGCTGGCCAATTATGAAGAGCAGCCCGAGCGCTGGGTCGATCTGCGTTGGGTCGAGGGCACGCATCCGGCAGTCTACGGGGTCTCGCTGGATCTGACGATTTCCAATGACGCAGGTGTGTTAGGACGCGTTTGCAGCTTGATTGGCGAGCATAAGGCCAATATCTCTGATCTGCGTTTCGTGGATCGCAAGCCTGATTTCTACCGTCTGCTCGCTGAGGTTGAACTTCGCGGCATTTCGCATCTCCATCAGGTCATAACGGCTCTGGAGGCGGAGACAGCCGTCGCGCGGGTGGCGCGGTCACAAGATCCGGCTTTGCGGCCCTGACCCGATCTCGGGTGCGTGCTGAACAGTAGAAGGTCGCCCGGCTTGGTTTTCAAACGCCGCTCTCCGAGAAATTTTCGCCAGAAGGTGGTGAACATACTCTATCCGGGGGGCGGTTGGGGGCGTTCGGCGAATTATGTCATGCATCGGTTGCGGCGTTTGCCCGATACGCCCGAACGTATTGCGCGCGGCATCGCGGCCGGGGTGGCGGTCAGCTGCACACCGCTTTTCGGGTTGCATTTCGTTTCGGCGGCGGCGCTGGCATGGGCGCTGCGCGGCAATATCCTTGCCTCGATCCTGGCCACGTTTTTCGGCAATCCGTTCACCTTTCCAATCATCGCTGTCAGCGCGCTGGAGCTCGGCAGTTTCATCTTGGGTCGTGAAACATCAGTCAAAGCCTATGACGCGATGCGCGCCTTCGGAGCGATCTGGTCCGAGGTCGGAAGCAACGTTCTTGCGGTCTTTACGGCCACCTCGGTCAGTTGGGAAAAGCTGAACACATTCGGTTGGGATGTCTTTGCCCCCTACATGCTTGGCGGGATCATCATCGGCACAGTCTGTGGCGTGCCCGCCTATTTCCTGTCGCTGCCGGTCATCCGCGCCTATCGCAACCGCAGGCTGAAGAAACTGCAGGAGCGGTTCCGCAAGGCGCGCGAACAGCGGAACCGGCCCTGATAGGGCTGCGATATTGCGTTCTGCGCTGTCTCGCCTATGTTCCTGCTGAGAGATGCGAGGAGAAACCATGTCCCTTCCCGACCAAGATGCGCCTCTGCGGCTAGGTGTGAATATCGATCATGTGGCCACCTTGCGAAACGCGCGCGGTGGCCTTGATCCTGATTGTGTGCGCGCAGCCTTGCTGGCGCAGAAAGCGGGCGCGGACGGGATCACCCTGCATCTGCGCGAGGATCGCCGCCATATTCGTGACGCGGATCTGCCAGCGATCATGCAGGCGGTGCAACTGCCGATCAATCTGGAAATGGCGGCGACCGAAGAGATGCAGCGCATCGCGCTCGCTCATCGCCCGCATGCCATCTGTATCGTGCCCGAACGGCGCGAGGAGCGTACCACCGAGGGCGGGCTGGAAGTCGCAGGCGACGACAACCGCCTGCGCGATTTCATCGCGCCGCTGCGTGACGCGGGCGCGCGGGTGTCGCTTTTCATTGCGCCTGATGAAGCGCAGGTCGAGGCCAGCGCTCGTGTCGGCGCGCAAGTGATCGAGCTGCACACAGGTAGCTATTGCGAGCATTACGCCGCCGGCAATGAGGCGGCCCGCGATGCCGAATTGCGCCGGCTGTTTTCGGCGGCGGCACTGGGGCAGGAACTGGGGCTGGAAATCCATGCAGGTCACGGTCTGAACTTCGCCAATGTCGGCCCGATTGCCGCCATTCCCGAAGTGGTGGAGCTCAATATCGGCCATTTCCTGATTGGCGAGGCTGTGTTTGTCGGGCTGGAGGCCGCCATTCAGGAAATGCGCCGCCAGATGAACCTGGCTCGGATGTGATTGGTGGCCATGATCCTTGGGATTGGCACGGATCTGGCGAATATCGAGCGGATCGCAGGCACGCTGGAGCGGTTCGGGGACCGGTTTCGCAACCGGGTTTTCCGTGACGAGGAGCGCGCGCGGGCCGAGCGCAGGGCAGGGGAGGCGGCGACCTATGCCAAGCGCTGGGCGGCAAAAGAAGCCTGTTCCAAGGCGCTGGGCACCGGGCTCGCGATGGGAATTTCATGGCGTGACATGTGGGTGACCAACCTGCGGGGTGGCCAGCCCGTGATGCATGTCTCGGGCTGGGCGGCAGAACGTCTGGCGGCGATGACCCCTGCCGGGCATGAAGCCGTGATTCATGTCAGCCTGACAGACGATCACCCGTGGGCCCAGGCTTTCGTGGTGATCGAGGCGCGGCCTGTCAGCGGCTAGACGTCAACATCACGGGGCAAGCGCCACGATCAGACGAGCGCGCGCCTCGGGCAGGGCGCGGCCCTGATTTTCAGCCAGCCAGTGATGCAGGAAATGCCCGCTCAGACGCAAGGCCTGTCGCATCTGCGCCGCGTCAAAGGGGGACGTGGCATCGGTCAGCGCTTCGGGCAATGGCAGAAGCCGCGCGGCAAAGTCCCCCGCGCCTTCCTGGGTCACAGCGCGGCCAGTGCGGGGCGAAACATAGGCCAGCCCCTCAGTCGCGCCAGTTACTGCGCATTGCTGCAGATCGAGCCCGTATCCTGTCGCGTCGAGCAGTTGCAATTCCCACAGCGCGTAGCTGCGCAACCAGCCGGGGCTGCCAAGCGCATCCATCAGCGCAACGGTCTCGCTGTAGAGGCCGGGATAGGGCATGCGTTCGGGCAGCGCGAAGCGGCATAGCGCGCAGACAGAGCTGAGCGCCGCAAGCGCAAGCCGGTCGCCCAGAACGTTTCCGGCGCGCGCGCGGAGCAGCTC
>SKIM01000190.1 GCA_007116445.1 Natronohydrobacter sp. | reverse complement strand
TTTCAATCTTTCCACCTTATTCCGACGATGACAGCTCTTGAAAATGTCGCGACGCCGCTGGAGCTTGCCGGTCGGGCCGATGCGTTCGAGTGCGCAGAGGAAGAATTGCGTGCCGTGGGGCTGGGTCACCGGATGGACCATTACCCTGCGCAGATGTCGGGCGGCGAGCAGCAGCGCGTGGCGCTGGCGCGGGCTGCGGCCCCGCGTCCTGCGATCCTGCTGGCCGATGAGCCGACGGGCAATCTGGACGGGCCGAACGGGCAGGCCATCATGGATATGCTGTTTGGCTTGCGCGACAAGCACGGGGCGACGCTGGTGCTGGTCACCCATGCGCCGGACCTGGCCGCGCGCTGCGATCGCGTGATCCGACTGGCCGATGGGCGTATCGCGGGCGAAGATCGCCCGACCCGTGCCGAGGCCGCTGAATGAGCGCCGTCGCATGGCGCATCGCGCGACGTGAGCTGCGCGGCGGTCTGCGCGGCTTCTGGGTGTTTCTGACCTGCCTCGCCTTGGGTGTGGGTGCGATTGCGGCTGTGGGGTCTGTGCGCGGTGCCATCGATGACGGGCTGGCGCGCGAGGGCGCGACGCTTCTGGGGGGCGACGCGGAATTACGCATGACCTACCGCTTTGCCACCGCGGCGGAACGCGACTGGATCGACGGTTTCGCGGCTGAGGTTTCGGAAGTGGTGGATTTCCGCTCGATGGCCGTGGCGGGCGCGGGCGAGACGTCCGAGCGATCGGTCACGCAGGTCAAGGGCGTGGACAGCGCCTATCCGCTGGTCGGCCGGGTGGGGCTTGCGCCTGAGATCCCGCTGGCAGAGGCGCTGGGCGATCAGGACGGGCTGCCAGGTAGCGTGATGGAGCGCATTCTGGCCGAGCGGCTGGGGCTGAAGATCGGCGACACGTTCCGGCTTGGGGTGCAGGAGTTCCGCCTGACTGCGCATCTGACGCGCGAACCGGATGGGTTGGGCGCGAATTTCGGCTTCGGCCCGCGCACGCTTGTCCTGACCGAGGCACTGGCCGAGGCCGAATTGCTCGGCCCCGGCACGCTGTTTGAAGTGAATTACCGCCTGATGCTGCCCGACCAGACGCTCGATCAGGCCCGCCGCACGGTCAACCGGCAGTTCGAGGGCGCGGGCGTGCGCTGGCGCGACAGCCGCAATGCCGCGCCGCAGGTGCGCAATGTGATCGAGCGCGTCTCGTCCTTCCTCGTGCTCGTCGGGCTGGCCGGGCTGGCCGTGGGTGGCGTGGGCGTGTCGGCGGCTGTGCGGACCTATCTGGACGGCAAGACCAATGTGATCGCCACGCTCAAGACGCTGGGGGCGGAAGGGCGCACGATTTTTACGGTCTATCTTTTGCAGATCGGCGTGCTGACCGTGATCGGCGTGACGCTGGGACTGGTGCTGGGGGCGGTCACACCTTTTGCCGTGGCCCCGCTGGTCGCCGATCAATTGCCGGTCGATCTGGAAATCCGCGTCCATCCCCGCGCGCTGATCGAGGCGGCACTTTACGGCACGCTGACCGCGTTGATCTTCACGCTCTGGCCTCTGGCGCGGACCGAACATGTGCGCGCGGCGGCGATTTTCCGCGGCGTGGCGGAAAGCGCCAAGGGCTGGCCGCGCTGGCCCTATCTGTTGGCGACGCTGGGCGTGGTCGCGGCGCTGATTTTGTCCGCGGCAGCTTTCGCAGCTGTGCCGATCCTGGCTTTTGCAACCGCAGGTGCGGTGGTGGGCGCGCTGGCGGTGCTGGCTGTGGCGGCGCTGGGTGTGCGCGCACTTGCGCGCCGTCTGGCCCGCGCCCGCGCCTTGCGGGGGCGCACGGCGCTGCGCATGGCGATGGGGGCGATCTCCAACCCGCGCGAAGGGGCGAGTGCCGTGATCCTGTCGCTGGGTCTCGGGCTGACCGTGCTGGCTGCGGTTGGCCAGATCGACAGCAACCTGCGCCGCGCGATTGCGCTGGACCTGCCCGACCGCGCGCCGAGCTACTTCTTTCTCGATATCCAGAATTCGCAGCTTGAAGGGTTTCTGGCGCGGCTTGATGCGGATGAGAATGTCGACCGGGTTGACACGGCACCCATGCTGCGCGGGATCGTATCTGGCCTGAACGGCGTGCCCGCGCGCGCGCATCCGCGCGCCGATCATTGGGTGCTGCGCGGCGATCGGGGGATCAGCTATGCAGCCCGCATGCCCGAAGGCACTGTGCTGACCGAAGGCGCGTGGTGGCCCGAGGATTATTCCGGCCCGCCGCTGGTCAGCTTCGGCGCGGAACAGGCGGCGGATCTGGGACTGGGCGTCGGTGACAGCGTGACGCTGAACATACTTGGCCGCGACATGACGGCCGAGATCGCCAATCTGCGCGATGTGGATTTTTCAGCAGGCGGGATCGGTTTCGTGATGGTGCTCTCGCCCGAACCGATCCGCTCGGCCCCGCACACGCATATCGCAACGGTCTATGCGCTGGAGGCTGCAGAGGGCGCGATCCTGCGCGACCTGTCGAACATGTTCCCCAACATCACGGCAATCCGCGTGCGCGAAGCCGCCGAGCGCGTGACCGAGGCGCTGTCCACCATGGCGACCGCGACGCGCTACGCAGCGCTTGCGACGCTTCTGACGGGGTTCGTGGTGCTGATCGGGGCTGCAGCCGCGGGTGAGCGCGCGCGGGTCTTTGAGGCGGCGGTGATGAAAACGCTGGGCGCGTCGCGGGGCGCGATCCTGGCGAGTTTCGCCTTGCGCGCGATGCTGATGGGGGCGGCGGCGGGGCTGGTGGCCTTGGGCGCAGCGGCGCTCGCCTCCTGGGCGGTGATGCGCTTCGTGATGGAGGCGAGCTATGTTTTCGAGCCGGTCTCGGCGATCGCGGTCATCATCGGCGGGATCCTGGCCGTGCTGCTGGCGGGACTGGCTTTCGCGCTGCGCCCGCTCGCTGTCCGGCCTGCGCAGGTCTTGCGCGCGCAGGACTGATCTGGCGTTCTGGAAGCCGCGCGACGGGCGCGCGGCTTCTGAATGCAGATCGTCGCGATGGGCGGATCAGCCTGCCGAGCTCATCAGTGCCGACAGATTGCCGCGATGGCGGTGCAGCACCAGCCGGTTGAGCGCGTTGATATAGGCTTTGGCTGAGGCCACGACCGTATCCGTGTCCGAGGACTGGCCCGAATAGACCACGCCGTCGAGCTTCAGCCGCACACTGACAGTCGCCTGCGCATCGGTGCCTTCGGTCACGGCATGGACCTGATAAAGCTCCAGCCGCGCCTCATGCGGAAACAGCATCTTGACCGCGTTGAAACAGGCATCCACTGGCCCGTCGCCCGTCGCGTCGATGAATTTCTCCTCGCCGCCGACCAGCATCGTCAATTCGGCTTCTTGCGGGCCTTCAGTGCCGCAGATCACGCGCAGCCGACGCAGCTGCAGAAAGGCGTCGTCATCTTCAAGGCTCGACTGCGCCATCAGCGCGATCAGGTCGTCGTCATAGACTTCCTTCTTGCGATCCGCGAGCGCCTTGAAGCGGACGAACACATCCTTGAGCTGGTTGTCACCCAGCTCATAGCCCAGTTCCGA
>SKIM01000205.1 GCA_007116445.1 Natronohydrobacter sp. | reverse complement strand
GGCTTCATCATCTGCACCATGTCTTCGGTCCAGAGCTTCGGCGCGGGGCGTCCGGGGATCAGGGCCGTGGTGATGACGATATCGACATTCGGCGCCAGCTCGCGGAATTTCTCAAGCTGCTTTTCGCGGAATTCGGGGCTGCTTGGGGCCGCATAGCCACCGGTTTCCGCGCCGTCCGTCGCGTTGTCCTCAAACTCGAGGAAGACGAACTCCGCGCCCATCGACTCGATCTGCTCGGCCACTTCGGGACGCACATCGAAGGCCATGGTGATCGCGCCGAGGCTCGTCGAGGTGCCGATGGCCGCCAGACCCGCAACACCCGCGCCCACGATCAGCACGCGCGCAGGCGGGATCTTGCCCGCAGCCGTCACCTGCCCGGTGAAGAAGCGTCCGAAATTGTTGCCAGCCTCGATCACAGCGCGGTAGCCGGCGATATTGGCCATCGAGGACAGCGCGTCCATCTTCTGCGCGCGGCTGATCCGGGGCACCATGTCCATCGCGATGACAGTCGCGCCCTGGTCCTTCGCGGCCTCCAGCATCTCGGCGTTCTGGGCAGGCCAGAAGAAGGAAATCAGCGTCTGCCCTTCGCGCAGCAGCTTGATTTCTTCCATCGCAGGCTCGCGGACCTTGATGACAATATCGACCGCCGCACAAAGCGCTGCGGCATCCGCGACGACGGTGACGCCCGCGGCCTGATACAGCGCATCGCTGAAGCCTGCGGCGAGCCCCGCCCCGGATTCGACGTAGCATTCATGGCCCAGTTTCTGGATCTGAGCGGCACTGTCAGGCGTCAGCGCGACCCGCGCTTCCCCTGATCTGATTTCCTTCAACGCCCCGACTTTCACGCGTCGTCCCCCTTTCGTTCAGGTTTGCCGGGCTCCCCACACTGAGTCCCGGACCAAATGGCATCGCGCATCCTTAACCTGCGCAATTTTGTTTCACAAGCGCGCAATAATACGAAATGCCGCAACGTCCGGCCTGCGACGCATGGCCGCGACAGGGTCAGATCCAGCGGCGTGTCCGGGCCATGTAGCGCGTGGCATCCGCGCCGAAAGTCGCGTGCAGCCGGGCCTCTTCGCCGTGGATAAACCGCTGTTGCAGGATCCAGACCAGCACAGGCGCGAGCAGCAGCCCCGATACCGCGCCCCAGCGCAGACTCAGCCCGACGAGCAAGATCACATCGGCCAGATAGATCGGGTTGCGCGACATGGCGAAAATCCCCGTGGTGATCAGCTTTTGCGGCGTCTGATGCGGGATGATGGTCGAACGCGCGCGCAGGAATTCCCAGACCGCCAGCACGAAAATCGCGATGGCCAGAAGCACCAGGACGTTGCCGAGGCCCCGCGCCCAGTCCACCAGCCCCGGCACCAGTGCAGTTTCCAACCAGACCAGACCCAGCGCGGCCATCAGCCAGACCGGCGGATAATCAAGCGCCCGCAGCACGCCGCTAGGTTCCGCCATGGGCCTCCTGCCAGGCTGCCAGCCCGCCTTGCAACACCAGCACATTGCTGCGCCCCATCATCCGCGCGATCAGCATGCTCTGCGTCGAGAGCACCGAGGTGTTGCAATAGACCACCACCATGCCGCTCCGGGGCAGCTCGTCCAGCCGCTCCAGCGTCTCGCGCCACTCGACATTCAGCGCGCCCTCGATCCCGTCCGCGCCGAATTCCGCTGCGTTGCGGGTATCGACGAAAGTGACATCAGGCAGAATATCCTCGGTCAGTTGCTCAACCATGATCACGCCTTCGGTATAACCGGCGAAATCCAGATAGGCCCCGAATTCATCGGCCAGATCACTGGCCGCTGCCGCACTGGTCATCAGCGAAACGGCCATCAGGCCGGAAACAAGCGTCGCGCGCATCACATCCCCTCCGTTATATGATTTATGAAAATCACATTCGATTATTTGCATTCTCTTGACAAGAGCCTTGACGCCCCGCACCGAACTCGCCACCCATGAGCAGCACAGCCCGAAGGAGCCAGACGTGACTGATTTTGCCGCCACCCGCGCGATGTTCGACCTGCCCGAAGGCGTCATCTATCTTGATGGCAACTCGCTGGGACCATTGCCGCGCAACGTGGCCGCGCGCGTCGCGCAGACCATTGGGGCAGAATGGGGCCAGATGCTGATCACAGGCTGGAATCGCGCGGGATGGATGGACCTGCCTGCGCGTGTGGGTGATCGGATTGGCAGGCTGATCGGCGCGCAGCCCGGCACAGTGACCATGGGCGACACGCTCTCGATAAAGGTCTATCAGGCGCTCGCCTCGGCGCTGGAGCTGCGCTCCGACCGCCGCGTGATCCTGTCTGACACCGGCAATTTTCCCTCTGACCTGTATATGGCCGAAGGGCTGTGCCGCACGCTGGGCGCGGAGTATTCCCTGAAAACCGTCGCCCCCGAAGAGATCAATGCGCATATCGACGACAGCATCGCCGTGCTGATGCTCACCGAGGTCGATTACCGTACAGGCCGCAAGCATGACATGGCCGGCCTGATCGCCAAGGCCCATGCGGCCGGCGCGCTGGTGGTCTGGGATCTGGCCCATTCCGCAGGCGCAATCCCGGTCGATGTCACTGGCGCAGATGCCGATTTCGCCGTCGGGTGCAGCTACAAATACCTCAATTCCGGCCCCGGCGGCCCGGCCTTCATCTATGTCGCCCCGCGCCTTGCACAACAGGTGCGCCCGGCGCTGTCGGGCTGGCTGGGCCATGAAGCGCCCTTCGCCTTCGACCTCGATTACCGCCCCGCGCCCGGCATCGAGCGGATGCGCGTCGGCACGCCCGCGATCCTGCAACTCGCCGCCCTTGATGCAGCTCTCGATGTCTGGGACCAGGTCAACATGGACGACCTGCGCGCCAGATCGCTGGAATTGCAGGAGATCTTCCTCAGCCGGGTCACCGCCGCCTGCCCTGATCTCGCCCTAGCCTCCCCCCGCGAGGCCGAGGCGCGCGGCAGCCAGATCAGCTTTCGCCATCCGCACGGCTACGCGATCATCCAGGCGCTGATCCATGACGGTGTGATTGGCGATTTCCGCGCCCCGGATATCCTGCGCTTCGGCTTCACGCCGCTTTATCTTTCACCCGAAGACGTGGCCCGCGCCGCAGACAAGCTTGCCGCCATCATGGCCGAAGGCCGCTGGGACCGGCCCGAATTCCGCGCCCGCGCGAAAGTGACCTGATCCGTGCCCAGCCCCTGCCATGACCCAGGCTGAAAACAACGCGCCCACACTGATTGCGCGACTTTTGCGCGGCGCGGCCTTCACCTCGGGGGGCTTCGTGATCTCGCAGGCGCTGCGCTTCGGCTCGAACCTGATCCTCACGCGCCTGCTCTTTCCCGAAGCTTTCGGCCTGATGGCGCTGGTCACGATGATCCTGATGGGACTCGCGCTGCTCTCGGATACGGGCGTGCAGCAATCCATCATGCAACATGCGCGCGGTGATGAGCCGGATTTCCTGAATACCGCCTGGACCCTCAATCTGGCGCGCGGTGTGCTACTCTGGCTGCTGGCCTGCGCGCTGGCCTGGCCTGCGGCCGCGCTCTATTCCGCGCCCGATCTGATCAGCATCCTTCCCGTCGCAGGCTTCGCGCTGGTGCTGCTGGGGCTCTCGCCGACCCGCGTTTTCACTGCGCAGCGCCATTTGCTGCTGGGCCGCATCATGGGCATCGAACTGGCCTCCCAGATCGTCGGGATCGCGCTGATGATCTGGCTGGCATGGCTGACAAACAGCGTCTGGGCACTGGTCTGGGGCAGTCTTGCGACAGCGGTGATCAAACTCGCGCTCGACTGGTCACTCTTGCCTGGCCCTGCAAACCGCCTGCGCTGGGAGCCACGCGCGGCGCGGGAATTGCTGCAATTCGGCGGCTGGATCCTGCTCGCCTCAGCCTTCGGCTTTCTGCTCACCCAGGGCGACCGCGCCATCCTCGGGGTGCATCTGAGCATCGAGGCGCTGGGCGTCTACAATATCGCCTGGTTTCTCGCCTCGTTTCCGATCCTGCTGACCAATGCGCTGGTCGCACGTCTGCTGATCCCGGCCTACCGCGAAAGCGCCGCTGCCGCCAATCCCGCACTGGACGCGCGCATCCGGCGTCTGCGCGTCTATCTGACAGGCAGCGTGGGGCTGATGCTGGTTGTGCTGGCGCTCATCGGGCCGTGGCTTGTGGCCTGGCTCTATGATCCGCGCTACGCCGATGCCGGGCCGATCATGGTGATGATCGCGGCCGCCAGCCTGCCGCCTCTGGTCACCATCACCTATGATCAGGCGGCCCTCGCACGCGGGGAGTCGCGCCGCTTCTTTCTGATGATCGCCGCGCGCGCAGCCATCCAGACAACGCTGTTTATCCTCGGCGTCCTGCTCGCAGGGCTGCCAGGGGCGCTCCTGGGACAAGCGCTGTCGGGGCTCATGATTTATCCGCTCATCGCCTATCACGCCCGCAAGATGCGGGTCTGGCACAAGGCGCATGACCTTGGCTTCATGCTCGCGGCCCTGATCACCGCTGCAGGCGTCGCGCTGGCCCATCGCGACGCGATCATCACGATGATCACCATAAACAGCGCGGCTGCTTACTAAATCTCAACCAGAATCATGCTCTGTGGCAGAGCGGGGCAGAAGGCTCCGCTTTGACGCGGGGGCACTATGATACGACAATCGGGCAGGTCCGGGCCGGACTGGATGCAGCGAGTCTGTCTGACCGCGGCGTGCCTGATCCTTGCAGCGGTCACGGCCTGGCCGATCCTTGCACGCGCGTCCAACCCCGCGCAGCTTTGCGAAACTGCCGCGCGCAGCGCCGCACAACGCCATAATGTCCCCCTCGACGTGATGCGCACTGTCGCGCTGGTCGAAACCGGGCGCACGCGCAATGGCAGGCTGGAACCTTGGCCCTGGGCGATCAATACCGGTGGACCAGGCCACTGGCCCGAAACCCGTGCAGCCGCGCTGGATCTGGTGCGTGCACGGCTGTCGCAAGGACGACAAAACATCGATCTCGGCTGTTTTCAGGTCAATTACCGTTGGCACGGACAGAATTTCCGTTCGCTTGATGAGATGATTGACCCGCAAGTGAATGCCGATTACGCCGCGCGGCTGTTGCGTGACCACAAAGCCCGGCTGGGCAGCTGGGAAGCCGCGGTGGGCGCCTATCACTCCGGTACGCCTGAACTCGCGCGCCGCTATCTGGCGCGTTTCCGCGCGCTCAGGGGGCGCAACGAAAGCCCAGTGCAGTCCGCCGCGGCCCCTGCCATCGTGACGCAATCGACACCGCGCGAGAACCGTTTCAGCCTGCTCCAACCCAATGGCGAGCAGCGCCTTGGCTCGCTGGTTCCCACAGGTGGCTCCGGCCGCACCACAGCCCTTATTCCTCTTGCAACGGTGGCCCGCTGATGGATCTGAGCCTGCAAAACATTTTCAAACCGACCATCCTGCTCGCTCTTGCGCTGATGGCGGTGATCGTCATGATGATCCTGCCGATCCCGGCCTGGATGCTCGATCTCGGGCTTGCGGCAAGTTTCGCGCTGGCGATCCTGATGTTCACGGTCACCCTTTTCATCCAGCGCCCGCTGGACTTTTCGATCTTTCCAACCGTGTTGCTGGCCTCGCTGATGCTGCGCCTCTCGCTCAATGTCTCCTCGACCAAACTGATCATTGGCGAAGGCCATACAGGAACGCATGCGGCCGGCGGCGTGATCGAAGGTTTTGCAAGCTTCGTGATGTCCGGCTCGATCTTTCTGGGCGTGGTGATCTTCCTTGTGCTGCTGATCGTCAATTTCATCGTCATCACCAAAGGCGCGGGCCGCATGGCCGAGGTTGGCGCGCGTTTTGCACTCGACGGGATGCCGGGCAAGCAGCTGGCCATCGACAGCGACATGTCCGCAGGGGCGATCGACCATCAGGAGGCCAAGCAGCGCCGCGAGACCGAACAGGCTGAAACGAACTTCTACGGCTCGCTCGACGGTGCGTCGAAATTCGTCAAGGGCGACGCGATCGCGGGCCTGCTGATCACGCTGCTGAACATCGTCATGGGTCTGATCAATGGCACGATGATGCATGGCATGAGCCTCGGCGCGGCCTTTGAAACCTATGCGATCCTGACCGTCGGCGATGGGCTTGTCAGCCAGATCCCCGCCGTCATCATCTCCATCGGTGCCGCTCTGCTGCTGGCGCGGGGCGGGGCCAACGGGGCGACCGATACCCAGCTTTTCGCGCAACTCGGTCGCCACCCGTCCGCACTGGGGACTGTGGGCCTGCTGATGGCCCTCTTCGCCTTCGTGCCCGGCCTGCCATTCGTCCCCTTCGTGATTGGCGCGGCCTTGCTTCTGGGGCTGGCCTATCTCGCACAGCGCCACAATGCGCAGCAGGAGGCCGCAGCCAACGCCCCCCCCGAAACCTTGCCCGAACCGCCCCGCAACGGGATGGGCGACCTGCTCGATCTTGATGAAATCCATGTGAAATTCGCCCCCGATCTGGTCCCGATGGTGCTGGATCCGGCGCTTGGTCTCGATGGCCGCATCTCGAATATCCGGTCGCATGTGGTGCGCGAATTCGGCCTGATCCTGCCGGAAATCCGACTGACAGATGATCCCGCCTTGCCGCCTGGCAGCTACGCGATCCTGATCCACGGGGTCGAACAGGCCCGCGACATGATCCGACCCGACAAGATGCTGGCACTGGTCCAGGACGATGACACGTTCGACATCGCGGGCGAGGATGTGCGCGAACCTGTCTATCAGGCCCCGGCGCGCTGGATCGATCCGGAACTGCAGGAGGATGTGGTCACGAACGGCACCACCGTCGTCAGCCCGGTCGAAGTGCTGGCGACGCATCTGCTCGAAGTCCTCAAGAGCAATTTCGCGCGGCTTCTGACCTTCAAGAGCCTGCACCGGCTACTGGACGAAATGACAACTCTCTCGGATCCGGCCCGGGCCGATGCGAACAAACGCCTGCTCAACGACCTGGTGCCCGAAAAAGTGCCTGTGGAATTGCTGCTCGGAGTCTTGCGCCTGCTGCTCGACGAACGCGTGTCGATCCGCAACATGCCGCTGATCCTCGAAGCCATGTCCGAAGTCCGCACTGTCCTGCAAGGGCCCGAAGCTGTGTGCGAACATGTCCGCCAGCGGCTCGGATTCCAGCTCGTCGCCCCGCTCAAACGCACGGACGGCACCTTGCCACTGCTGCAACTCGCCCCGGATTGGGAAGATATCTTCGCAACCTACCAGCTCTCGGGCGATTTCGGCAATTCCGATGTCGCCCTCCCGCCCGAGGATTTTTCGCGCCTCACAGAGCGTATCGCGACCAAACTGGCCGAACTCGGCAGAGCAGGCGTTGCCCCGGCGCTGGTGACGTCGGCGCGTCGCCGCCGCTTCTTGCGCACTGTGATGGCCGCAAAAGGTCTGGCGGCCGCGGTGCTCTCCTATGAGGAAATCGGACTGGAAGCCCGCCCTGCCCTGGTGGGAACCATCGCGCCATGATGGAGCAGTTGTCAGCATTTGCGGACCTGCTGTCTGGCGATCTGACAGATTTGCTGGCGACCGGATTCGGGGTTTTCATCCGTATCGGAGCGATGATGGCCGTGATGCCTGCCTTTGGCGAGCAGGTCGTCCCGGTCCGCGTCAGGCTGGTGATCACGCTTGCTTTCACCGCGATCACGGCGCCGGCACTTGCGCCAATCATGCCCGCGGCCCCGACCGCGCCGGTTGCGCTGCTGACCCTGATCGCCGCCGAATCCGTCGCCGGTCTGGCGCTGGGCATCGGTCTGCGGCTGTTCATGATCGCCTTGCAGGTCGCAGGGACCATCGCCGCGCAAGCCACGTCGCTGTCACAGTTTTTCGGCGGTGCGGGGGTCGATCCACAACCAGCAATGTCGCAAATTCTTGTGGTGGCCGGGCTTGCCTTGGCCGTCACAGCGGGACTGCATGTCGCGCTTGCCGAGCTGATCCTCTTGTCCTACGAGATTTTCCCGCCCGCGCGCTTCCCCGATGCAGCGACACTGGCAGATTGGGGCGTGGCACAATCCGCGCGCGCCTTCCGCCTCGCCTTTACCCTGGCCATGCCCTTCCTGATCATGTCGCTTCTGTTCTACGTTGCACTCGGCGCCATCAACAAGGCCATGCCACAGCTGATGGTGGCCTTTGTCGGTGCCCCCGCGATCACTTGGGGCGGGCTTGCAATCCTGCTGCTGACCGCGCCGATGATCCTGCCGATCTGGCATGAGGCCTTTCGCGATTTCGCCTTCGACCCGACAGGGATCCCGCGATGAGCGAAGAAGACGAAAGTGGCGAAAAGGAATTCGAGGCCAGCGAACGAAAACTCGAGGAACAACGACGCAAGGGCGAGGTTCCGAAATCCACAGATGTGAATACGGCAGCGGCCTATCTAGGGCTGTTGCTGGCCGCCCTGGCCGTGGGGCAGGCTTCGGTCACACGCCTCGGGGATGCGGGAATGGTGATCCTGGGCCAGGCAGACAGCCTTTCGACATTGCTCAGCGCATCGGCGCGCGCGCTGGTGGGTGGTCTGATGGGCAATGTTGCGCTCGCATTGCTGCCTTTCGTCGCCCTGCCTTTTCTGCTGGTGCTCGCCTCGCTCTTTGCGCAGCGCGCCATGATCTTCGCCCCTGAAAAGCTGAAGCCGAAAGGCTCGCGGATCAATCCGATCCAGAATGCGAAGAACAAATACGGCCGCAACGGTCTGTTCGAATTTGCCAAAAGTGCGGTCAAGCTGATCGTGATCTCGACGGTGCTCTGGCTCTTCATCCAGCATAATCTGCCGCGCATCCTCAAGACGATGTTCCTCACCCCGGCCCTGGGTGCACGGGAATTGATGCTCTGGGTCGTCCAGTTTCTGGCCCTTGTCTTTGTCGTCAATCTGGTGATCGGGGCCATCGATTTCTTCTGGCAGCGGGCCGAACATCTGCGCAAGAACCGCATGTCGCAAAAGGAATTGCGCGACGAGATGAAGCAATCGGAGGGTGATCCCCATGCCAAGGGCGAGCGCCGTCGCCGTGGGCGCGAAATCGCCGCGAACCGGATGCTCAATGATGTGCCCGACGCCAATGTGGTGATCGTGAACCCGACCCATTACGCAGTCGCGCTGAAATGGTCCCCCACGGATCTTGGCGCGCCGGTCTGTGTGGCCAAGGGGGTTGATGAAATCGCCGCCCGGATCCGGGAACGCGCCGAGGCTGCGGGCGTGCCGATCCATTCTGACCCGCCAACTGCGCGCGCGCTGCATGCGAGTGTCGAGATCGGTCAGGAAATCCAGCCTGACCATTTCGCGCCTGTCGCCGCTGCGATTCGCTTTGCCGAATCCATGCGTAGCAAGGCCAGAAAAGGGCGCTGGGCATGAAGGAGGCAGACCGTCTGGCGCGGTTGCAACAGATCGCAGCGATGAAACGCGATCACGACATGGCGCGGCTTCAACGGCTTGCGTCCCACTGCGAGGGCACGCGCGAAAAGATCACGCAGCTCAGTCAACCTCAGCCGCTGGTCAGTGATCCCGCCCTATTTGCCGTGCGTCAGGCGCATCTGGCATGGGCGGGGACGCAGCGCATGCACCTGAATGTGACACTGGCCAAACAGACCGCGCGCATGCTTGAACAGCGCAGCAAGACGGCGCAGAGCTTCGGGCGCGCCGATGCGCTGGAACGGCTTGCGAGGAAAATCGCCAAAAAGCGCCCGCCCTCGCGCTGATCGCGCCATTGCACCGTTTGACAGACCGTCAAGCTGCACTCGCCCTGCGCCCGCAACGCCCGCGGGGCTTTGCTTTGCCGAGAGCTCCGCGCGCCGGTCTGCAGCGCGTCAGACCATTGGTCTGCGGCACGCCGGAGGTATCTGCATTCAGCGCCATCTGCGCCATGCCCGCGCTCTTGCGCCGCAGACACAGGACAGCCGGCGCAGTGTTTCGCGAGAGCACAGCCAGTGCTTTCCGTGCCAGACATCGCCACGACTGGCGCCGCTCAGCGTGATGTGCCAGCCCAGCGCAGCACTGTGTCATGCCCGCTGCCCGTCTGCCGGCGCAACCCATGCCAGATCCCGCGCAGGAACAGGCGCAGAAAGGCGCGCCGGTGACCCGGATAGGCACGGATGCGCCACAGCCAGCGCGGCAGCACCACCAGGCAGATCGGCCAGAACATCCAGCCCGCGGCATATCGATAGAGAATCAAGGCATTGCGGTGCTGATAATAGATCTTCCACAAGGGCTTGCCGATCTGTGCATTCGCCGCTGATGGATGGTCATGCGTGAAGCGCAGCTGCGGGAAAAATCCGATACGACCGCCTGCGCGTGACAGTTTCAGGGTCTGCAGAGCGTCATCCGCGTAAATGAACAGCGCCGGATCCGGCAGGCCCGCCAGGGCCAAGCCGCGACGCGACAGAAAGAAACCCACAAAAGAAGCGCCATCGACCGCGCATACCCGGCCTGCGGCATAATCCCCGGCAGTCAGGTGAAACCCCTCTCGCCCCCCCCGCAGCGTGGCGAGAAATTTCGACGGGCTGGCGAACGGGTCATAGGTCGGGCGATTGATGTCGCAAATCGCCCCTTGCGGGTCACGCACAGCCCCCGCCACGGCGTCCCAGCCGGTCAGGTCGCTGGCATGAAAAGCGGCCAGCGTGCCGGGATCAGGCCAGGCATCGTCATCGAGCAGCAGATACCAGTCCGGATCGAAACACCGCCGGGCAAAATTCAGCCCCGCGGCAAACCCGCCCGCACCGCCCAGGTTGCGCGGCAGGCGCAGCAGATGGAGGCGCGGATCGGCAATGCTGGCCAGCCAATCCGCTGTGCCATCCCTTGAGGCATTGTCCACCACCACGACATGATGCAGCGCACAAGGCGGCGCATCCAGCAGCCGCACAATCGCTTGGCGCAAGGCGTTCAGGCGGTCATGCGTGACCACGACGGCCACAAGACGCCCAGCCGCTGACCGGCATCCTGCGCACAAATGGTCTGGCCCGGCGCTGAGGTCCGGCACGACAGGAAGAAAGCTTTCAGCATGATGAAAATTCATGCCTCCAGCCTGTCACGGAACGTCTAATCCAAGGTTAACCAGACATCGCCCAACTTGCTCGCATTCGATCTAAGGGTCATGAATTTGACAGAATGTTGCCCTGCCCCCCACATGCGCAGGGCCGATCATCCGATATGGTGGAACAAGGGTGATTGCATGTGGCTCAGGCTGGGTGGCGTGTATTCGACAGGTCTGGACCTGTTGGATCAGGGAATCAGTGATACGGAACTTGTCAGCACAGCCAACGGAGTCTTTCTTGTCACGACGACAGGGACTTACGGTGGGCTGGCCGCTTATCGGATCGCGTCGGACGGGACACTGACCCAGACCGGCAGCTTCATCTTTCCCGACACGCTGGATCGCCGCACCAGCTTTGATCTGGCGCAGGCCGAAATCAATGGCGAAACCCTTCTTTTCGTGGGCGCGAATTCCACACAGCTGACCGGGGTCAGGCTCAATGCCGATGGCAGTTTCGGCCCGGTGCGCCATTTCAGCTTCGCGCAGATGGAGGCCGCGCATCTCGACGGTGCGCCAGGTGCGCTGGCCAGCCTGACGCAGATGACCGACACGCCCACGACGCTTCTGCCCGACGGGGGCTGGAACGACAAAACAGTGGCCGTGCACCATCTGACGCTTGGCGGGCAGACCTACGCGCTGACACTTGGCGCAATGAATGAACAGGTGATCAGCTACCGCCAGATGCCCAATGGCGACTGGCTGGAAGTCAGCACGATCGGCATGGAGAACGGGCTGGGGCTGGCCACGCCCAGCGCGATGGAGCTGACCTCGATCCAGGGGCAGGACTATCTGCTGGTCGCCTCAAGCGGCGGCTCCAGTCTGAGTGTCATCGCCGTCGATATGGGCGGGATGTTGCGGCCGACGCATCACATCATGGATACCGGCACCACGCGCTTTGCCAATGTTCAGGATCTGTCCGTGGTCGAACATGGCGACCATGTCTTCGTCTTTGCCGTGGGGGCCGATCACGGGGTCAGCATGTTCCGGCTGCTGCCCTCGGGCCAGTTGCTCCATATGGAAAGCTGGGGCGATGGTCAGGGCGGTGGGCTGAACGCGCCTGTCACTGTCTCGACCTATGCCAGCGACACCTTGCTGCATGTGATGATCGGCGCGCAGAACAGCACAGGGCTGTCGCATTTCACGGTCGATCTGACCAATATGGGCGTGGTGCAGACAGGCGCGGGCACAGGCGCTGAAATGATTGTCGGTGGCAATGGCAATGATGTGCTGGTGGCCGCAAGCGACAATGACACGCTGATGGGCGGGGTCGGCCATGACATGCTGGTGTCGGGACCGGGGCGCTCGACGCTGACCGGCGGGGCCTGGGCGGATATCTTCGTCATCCGCGCCGAGAGCACCGATGTCACGATCACTGATTTCTGGGCCGGGCGCGACCAGCTCGATCTGACTGACCTGCCGATGCTGCGCAGCACTTTGCAGCTGTCAATCACCCCCACTGAAACCGGTGCCGTGCTCAGCTATCGCAATGTCACCGTGACGATCCATTCGCATGACGGCAGCTCGCTGACGGCCGAGAGCCTCTTTCCGATGGGGCTGCAGGGGCCGGATTCGCTGTTTCTGATCTTCGAGGAAATTCCCCCCCTGCCCCCGCGCCCTGACCGGCCGAGCTATCCCGAACCGCCTGCGCCCATTGTTCCCGTTGCCCCCCCGCCCCCCCTTCCCGAAGAGGTGAGCGGTCAGTTCCTGATCGGCCGTGCGCGCCGCGAGGACATGTCCGGCGGGCCGGGCGATGATTTCATCTATGGCGGCAACAACCATGATGTGATCCGCGGCGTCGCGGGCAATAACACGCTGCATGGCGGATATGGTCATGACACGATCTTCGGCGGTGTGGATGATGACCTGATCGTGGGCGGTCCAGGCAATGACCGGCTCTGGGGGATGGATGGAAATGACACGAT
>SKIM01000006.1 GCA_007116445.1 Natronohydrobacter sp. | reverse complement strand
GCCTCGATATTATGCGGCAGTCCTGCCTCTGCGCCATTATCCTGCGCCCGGATCGCGCTGATCTCGTTCATGCCTGCCTGCCGCTCACTGCTCGATTTTGACGGAACGTAACAGGATTCGGGGGGGTGGGGCAAATTGTATATTCCTGTGCGCAAGCTGTGGATAAGCCGAATCTTGGGGGCTGCGCGTCTTCTGCCTCAAGATATTGCGCTTGTTTGCCAAAGCGATGCCAGCGCTCTTGCCCCTGTTGCGACCATGGGCTAAGCCCGGCGCGCGAGATAGCCGGGAGCGCGCGAGATGGCGAAAAACAAGGGCCCCAGACGCCCCAAGGCGGAAACCCCGAAAGGGTTTCGCGACTATTTCGGTGCAGAGGTGACTGCGCGCAAGGCCATGCTCGACAAGATCGCCGCGGTTTATCATCGCTACGGGTTCGACGCGCTGGAAACCTCGGGCGTCGAGACGGTCGAGGCATTGGGCAAGTTCCTGCCCGATGTGGACCGCCCGAATGAAGGCGTCTTCGCCTGGGAGGAAGACGGCGACTGGCTGGCGCTGCGCTACGACCTGACCGCGCCACTGGCCCGCGTGGCCGCGCAATATCGCAACGACCTGCCAACGCCTTATCGGCGCTATGCGATGGGGCCGGTCTGGCGCAACGAGAAGCCGGGGCCGGGGCGGTTCCGGCAGTTCTATCAATGCGATGCGGATACGGTCGGCGCGGCCTCGGTGGCGGCGGATACCGAGATCTGCGCGATGCTGGCGGATGCGTTGGAGGCCGTGGGGATCGCGCGCGGGGATTATGTGATCCGCGTGAATAACCGCAAGGTGCTGAACGGGGTGATGGAGGTTGCGGGGATCTTGGACCCCGCCGACCCGTCCAAGTTCGAGGCCGAGCGTGGGATCGTCCTGCGCGCCATTGACAAGCTGGACCGGCTTGGCGTGGAAGGCGTGCGCGCTTTGCTGGGCCAGGGGCGCAAGGATGAGAGCGGGGATTTTACCAAGGGTGCGGGGCTGTCGGACGAGCAGGCCGCGATAGTCTCGAAGTTTGTCAACGCAAACGAAGAACTCCGTCTTGAGATGTGGGCGGAGAGGAACGAATACGACAAATTCAGTCCTGAGTGGGATACCCGAATTCGCGCGGCACTTTTGTCAGACCCGTTTTTCAATGACTTTGGCAAAGACAAAGCTTCGCTCGAGTTCTGGAACAATAGGATTTGCAATTATCTCGAGGAACTAGTCGATAAATCCGACATTGGTCTCGAGGGCGTTCGAGAGCTTAGAGAAATAGGCGCTTTGCTCGATGACCTCGGCTATGATGCAAAGCGCATCATCATCGACCCCTCGGTGGTGCGCGGCCTTGGCTACTACACTGGCCCGGTTTTTGAGGCCGAGCTGACTTTCGAGATCACCGACGAGAAAGGCCGCCCGCGCCAATTTGGTTCGGTCGCGGGCGGCGGGCGCTATGATGATCTGGTCAAGCGCTTTACCGGGCAGGCCGTGCCTGCGACCGGCGTCAGCATTGGCGTGGACCGCTTGCTGGCCGCTCTGGCGGCAAAAGGGCGGCTGGAGGCCAGCGCGCAGGGGCCTGTGGTCGTCACGGTCATGGACCGCGAAAGAATGAGCGATTACATGGGGATGGTGCAGGACCTTCGTGCAGAAGGCATTCGCGCCGAAACCTATCTCGGCAATCCCAAGAACTTCGGCAACCAGCTGAAATACGCTGATAAACGCCAGAGCCCGATCGCCATCATTCAGGGCGAGGATGAGGCCGCGCGGGGGGTGGTGCAGGTGAAAGACCTCATCCTCGGCGCGAAGATCGCCGCAGAAGCCACTGTAGAAGAATGGAAATCCCAGCCCGCGCAAGTGGAAGTCCGGCGCGAGGATCTGGTCGTCACGGTCCGCGAGATGCTGGGGCGGCACAGATGACACGCGAAGAGGCGCTGGCCGCAGAGTTGCTCGCCGCGATCACTGCGACAGGCGCGCTGCCTGTGGCGGCGGATATTCTGCAACCGGCGGAGACGCTTCTGGACCTCTATGGCGAGGATATCCGCGCCCGCGCCTATGTCACCGACGACCCGCGCATGGGCGAGATGATGCTGCGGCCCGATTTCACCGTCCCGGTCGTGCAGGCGCATATGCGCGACGGGGCCGAGCCCGCGCGTTACTGCTATGCAGGGCCGATCTTTCGCAAGCAATCCGGCGGACGGGCGCGGGAATATCTGCAAGTGGGCTTCGAGCTGTTCGCCCGCGACGATCCCGCCCGCGCCGATGCCGAGGTCTTCGCGCTCTTTGCGCGGCTGTTGCAGGGCCGTGATTTGCGCCCCGTCACAGGCGATATCGGCATTCTGAAAGCGGCAGTGGCCGGGCTGCAGACCAGCGAAGACCGCAAGGCCGCGCTGATGCGCCATATCTGGCGGCCCAGGCGGTTTCGCGCGCTGCTGGAGCGGATGGGGGGGCATGGCCCGCTGGCGCAGGCGCGGGCCGAGCTGGTCGCCGAGCTGCGCCGTGCCCCGGCCCCGGCATTGATCGCCGAGGCGGGGCAGATGGTTGGCCTGCGCTCGGAAGTGGAGATCGAGGCGCGGATCGCTAGGCTGATCGCGGATGCGGACACGCCGCCCATCCCGCAAGATCAGGTCGCCGCGCTGGAAGCCCTTCTGGCGCTTGCCGCGCCCGCGCCGCAGGCTCTGGCGCAATTGCGCGCGCTGGACTGGCCTGCGCTCGCTCCGGCGCTGGACCGGCTGGACGCGCGCCTCACGGCGTTGACAGAAGCCGGGATCGATGTCGCGCAGCTGCCGTTCGAGGCCAGTTACGGGCGCACGACGATGGAATATTACGACGGCTTCGTGTTCGGCTTCCTGCCTGCGCGCGACGACCTGCCACCAGTGGCAACGGGCGGGCGCTATGACGCGCTGACGGCGGTGCTGGGGCAGGGGCGCGCCATCCCGGCGGTGGGGGGCGTGATCCGCCCGGCGATTCTGGCGCAACTGGAGGGCATGTGATGGCCGTCAAGCTGGGCGTGCCGTCCAAGGGGCGGCTGATGGAGCAGACCTTCGCGTGGTTCGCCGAGCGCGACTTGCGGCTGACACGGACAGGGGCCGCGCGCGAATATGCCGCCGAGGTCAAGGGGGTGGCGGGGCTTGAGCTTGTGCTGCTCTCGGCCTCGGAAATCCCGCGCGAATTGGCGGCGGGGCGCATCCATCTGGGCGTGACCGGCTCGGATCTTGTGCGCGAGGAACTGGTGGATTGGTCGGCGCAGGTGGTGGAGCTGGCGCTGATGGGCTTCGGCCACGCGGATCTGATCGTCGCAGTGCCCAAGGTCTGGGTCGATGTGGAAACGCTCGATGATCTCGACGCAGTGGCCAGCCGGTTCCGCGAAGCGCATGGCTTCCGGCTGCGAATCGCCACGAAATACCACCGGCTGGTGCGCGACTATCTGCGCGCGCATGGGGTGGCGGATTACCAACTTGTTGATTCGCTGGGCGCGACAGAGGGGACGGTCAAGAATCTCACGGCCGAGGCGATTGCCGATATCACCTCGACGGGCGAGACGCTGCGCGACAATCACCTGAAAATCCTTT
>SKIM01000073.1 GCA_007116445.1 Natronohydrobacter sp. | reverse complement strand
TCGCGCAGGCCGAGGCGGGCGCGGATTGGGTCATGCCCGGCTTCACCCATCTGCAGACAGCGCAGCCGGTGACATGGGGCCATCACATGCTCGCCTATGTCGAGATGTTCGCGCGCGACCGGTCGCGCTTCATCGACGCGCGCGCGCGGATGAACGAATGCCCGTTGGGGGCTGCGGCGCTGGCGGGGACGTCCTTTCCGATTGACCGCCACATGACCGCCGCCGCTCTGGGCTTTGATCGGCCGACGGCAAATTCGCTCGACACCACGGCGGACCGCGATTTCGCGCTGGAATTCCTTGGCGCGGCGTCGATCTGTGCGATGCATCTGTCGCGTTTCGCCGAAGAGCTGGTGATCTGGTCTTCGGCGCAGTTTCGGTTCATTCGCATGTCGGATCGCTTCTCGACCGGCTCCAGCATCATGCCGCAGAAGCGCAACCCCGATGCGGCGGAGCTGTTGCGCGCCAAGCTCGGGCGCATTCTGGGCGCGACTGTGGCGCTGTTCACTGTGATGAAGGGCCTGCCGCTGACCTATTCCAAGGACATGCAGGAAGACAAGGAACAGGTCTTTGATGCCGCCGATAACCTGCTTCTGGGGCTTGCAGCGATGGAAGGGATGGTCAGCGACCTGACCGCCAATCGCACTGTGCTCGAAGCCGCGGCCAGCAGCGGGTTTTCCACCGCGACCGATCTCGCCGATTGGCTGGTGCGTGAATTGAACCTGCCGTTTCGGGACGCGCATCATGTCACCGGCAGCCTTGTGAAGCTCGCCGAGGACAAGGGCTGCGATCTGCCGGATCTGTCGCTGGACGAGATGCAGAAAATCCATGGCGAAATCACCCAGGCGGTCTATTCTGTGTTGGGGGTGCAGAATTCCGTCGCCAGCCGCACCAGCTACGGCGGCACTGCGCCCGATAATGTCCGCGCTCAGATCGCGCGCTGGAAAGAGGTTCTGGGATGAAATACGCAGCCCTCGCGGCAGTTCTGGCCCTTGCGGCCTGCGGCGCCGATGCCCCCCCGCAAGCGCCCACACCCGGCGTCAGCATTTCGGGCGAAGCGCGCATTGGCGTGAGCGGTCGGCTATGAGCCCGTTGCGCATGCTCTATCTCGCCCTCGCCATCTGGGGCACGATTCACCCGATGTATTGGTTCATCACCTGGTTTGTGGAAAACGAGTGGTCGCTGATGGCCATGGTCGATGCCTGGCATGTCAACGCTGCCACATCGGGTCTGGTCTGGGATCTGACCATTGCGGCGGTCGCGCTGACCGTTTTCGTGCTGGTCGAGACCTGGCAGAGGCGGCGCTATCTGGGCCTCTTGGCCATTCCCGCGACGTTCTGCATCGGCGTCTCTTGCGGGGTGCCGCTTTACCTCTTCCTGCGTTCGAAGCCCGATACCTGACATTTTCTTGTCCCAAATACCCCCGCCGGAGGTGCACCGCGCTTGCGCCCCGGCCTGACGCCTGACCGAGAGCTTACCCTATGGATCATTTCCTCTACCGCGACGGCCTTTTGCATGCCGAAGACGTGGCCTTGACCGAAATCGCCGCGTCAGTTGGCACACCCTTTTATTGCTATTCCACCGCCACGTTGACGCGGCATTTCCGGCTCTTTCAGGACGCGCTTGCGGGGCTCGATCATCTGGTCTGTTTCGCCATCAAGTCGCTCTCCAATCAGGCGGTGCTGCGCACGCTCGGGGATTTGGGCGCGGGCATGGATGTCGTCTCAGGGGGGGAGTATCGCCGCGCACAAGCCGCAGGCGTTCCGGGCGAACGGATCGTGTTTTCGGGCGTGGGCAAGACGCGCGAAGAAATGGCATATGCGCTGACCCATGGCATCCGGCAGTTCAATGTCGAATCGGCCGAAGAATTGCGCGTCCTGTCAGAGGTCGCGTCGGGTCTGGGCAAGACCGCGCCGATCACCTTGCGCGTGAACCCGGATGTGGATGCGAAAACCCATGAGAAGATCGCTACGGGTCGCAAGGAAGACAAGTTTGGCGTCCCTATCGGCCGCGCGCGCGACGTCTATGCGGAAGCTGCGCGCCTGCCGGGGATCGAGGTCGTGGGGATTGACGTCCATATCGGCAGCCAGCTGACCGATCTTGCGCCATTCGAGGCCGCTTTCACCAAGATCGCCGATCTGACGCGGGAGTTGCGCGCCGATGGCCACACGATCCGCCGCCTCGATCTGGGGGGCGGTCTGGGGATACCCTATACGCGGTCCAATGAAACCCCGCCCCTGCCGCTCGATTATGGCGCGATGATCCGGCGCGTGCTCGGTGATCTCGATGTCGAGATCGAGATCGAACCGGGCCGTTTGATCGCGGGCAATGCGGGGATTCTCGTGGCCTCGGTGCTCTACCTCAAGCAAGGTGAGGGGCGCGATTTCCTGATCCTTGATGCCGCGATGAATGACCTGATCCGCCCGGCCATGTATGGCGCGCATCACGATATCGTCCCGGTGCTTGAGGCGCAGGCCGCCACCGACCAGCGCCCGGTCGATATTGTCGGCCCGGTCTGCGAGACTGGCGACACTTTCGCGCGCCAGCGCAGCCTGCCGCCGCTCGCGCCGGGTGATCTGGTCGCGTTTCGCTCGGCCGGGGCTTACGGGGCGGTAATGGCGTCCGAATATAACACAAGGCCGCTGATCCCTGAGGTTCTGGTGCATGGCGATCAATATGCTGTCATTCGGGCGCGACCTTCCTTTGACGAAATCCTCAACCGCGATACGTTACCTATATGGTTAGAGTCACCGACCCCGTAATCGAGCGCGCATGATCCGAAGCAAACGCAGCCCCGAGACACCGCCCGCCCTGACCCGCGCCTTGCGCGGCACGCTGATGGGGCTCTGGGTCGAGCGACTGCTACGCGCCTTCTGGCCCTTCACGACACTGGCACTGTTTTGCGCGGCCGCACTCGGGTTGGGGCTGCAGGATGCGCTGTCGGGAATGGCGGCGATGTGGGTGGCCTTCACTGCGCTCTTCGCCCTGCTGGGCGCGCTCATTCATGGCGCATGGCGGCTGCAATTGCCGACTCGGGCCGAGGCGGCCGCCCGTCTCGACGCCGCGTTGCCCGGGCGGCCGCTGTCATCCTTGGCAGATGAGCAGGCGATCGGGGCCACGGATCCAGCGTCACGCGCGGTCTGGATGACGCATCTGGCGCGGATGCAGGCGCGGCTTGCGACTGTGCGCGCAGTTCCGGGCAATCTGCGACTCTCGGCGCAGGATCGGTTTGGGCTGCGCTATGTCGCACTGACAGGTTTTGTCGTGGCCGTCATCTTTGGCGCACCGTCGCGCGTGAGCGAAATCACCGAGATCGCGCAAGTGCCCTCGCGCGCCGAGGCTGTGGCACTGGGGCCGAGTTGGGAAGCCTGGGTGCAGCCGCCAGCCTATACCGGGCGGCCCAGCCTGTATCTGAACGAAGTTGACCGCACCAGTTTGCAGCTGCCGCAGGGCAGCCGGGTGACTGTGCGCTTCTACGGCCAGCAGGGCGTGATGTCCGTGCATGAAAGCCTGTCAGGACGCAGCGATGCCGACCCGTCCGAGATGGCGCAGGATTTCGAGATCGAGCGCTCGGGGCGTCTGTCGAT
>SKIM01000310.1 GCA_007116445.1 Natronohydrobacter sp. | reverse complement strand
TGCAGCTTGCACATTCTGCCCTTCTTGTGTCACTTACCGTCATGACTTGGGCAGATCAGAAGGACGCGGCATGCCGACCCGGATCATCGCAATTACGCTGCTTGGCCTGATCATGGGATTCATCATTCTCATGGCATCAGTTACATTCTTCGTTCGCGAGCCCCTGCCTATCGTCGGTGCCAATCAGACTTTGCTTCTGCACACTGTCGAAATCACCCCGCAGATCCGGACAGCCGTGGCGATTGATGGGGGCTACCGGGTTGAACTGACCGTCACGCATGAGGACAGTCAAAACCCGCAGGTGATACTACGTCCTGTCGGCGGCACTCCCATTCCACTCGAGCCAGGCGCTGGGGAAACGGCCCAAAGGGTTGCAACGGGACAGATGACTCGTCCGGGGCGCTGGGAACTTGTGATGACCGTGGATGGTACACGCGAAATCATGCAGTTCATTGCCCGTGAATAAGCGATGAAATAGTGTAGCAAAGCCATTTCGCGTGGCATAGCGTGATTTGGCCGGTCAGTTCACGATCCAAGTTCTGGCACCTGTCGCACGATTAAACACCTGCTGCTTACTGGCAATTCGCGCTCCATCTGGCGCGGCGTTCCACAGCGTCTGTGAACGCTTTATCGCGCCTTCGCTTCCTCGATCGCAGGCATGATGCGCCGGTCAATCACATCGCGCGTGATCGGACCAGCAAATCGCAACATGATAGTGCCATCGCCTGCCACCACGTAGGTTTCGGGCACCCCATAGAGCCCCCAATCCAACCCCATCCGCCCCGGCAGATCCTGACCAACAGCCGCGAACGGATTGCCCAATTCATCCAGAAAATCCATCGCCCGATCAGCTTGATCTCGGTAATTCACCCCATAAACCGGGACAATCTGGGCCAGATCTTCCAAGAGCGGATGCTCGGCGCGACAGGGTGCGCACCATGACGCCCAGTAATTGACAAGCTTTACCTCTCCATCACGCAAGGTGGCGTCATCAAAAAGCGCTTCATCACCCAGCTGGGTCAGAACAACGGCCGGTGCGGGCTGCCCTTCGCGCGCTGACGGCAAGGCGTCGCGGTCCTCGCGAAAATTGCCGAGAAAGAACAAGGCCGCAATCGCCGCAAAGATCAGCGGCGGCAGGAACATCAGTGGACGGAATTTACCCATTCTCTCCTCGACGTGTCTCGATTTCAGCAAGTTGGCGCTTCACGGATCGCCCGCGAAGCCAGTAGAATACGCCAAGCGCACCAATAAGGCCCAATGATGTCAGATAGGCCAGTGACACTTCCAGCGCGTAGCGTCCAAGATCCGGCATCATACCATCCGCTCCCGAGCCATCAGTGCTTTCATTCGCCGCGAGCGGATCTCTGTCCGCGTTCCAGCCAGCAAAAGCGCCACAAAAACAAGGCCGAAACCGACCATGCACACATACAGCGGCGCTTTATAGGCCCAATCCATTCGGGTGCCCGGCGCCACTGAGAGAGAGGCACCCTGATGCAAGCCCTGACTCCAGAACAGCGCAGCATAGCGCGAGAGCAGCGCAAAGACGGAACCGACAAGGCACAGCACTGCGGTCAGATCAGCCCCAGTATCGGGGTCCTCGATGGCTGCCCAAAGCGCGATATAGCCCAGATAAAACAGGAATAGCACCAGAAAGCTGGTCAGACGCGGATCCCAAGCCCACCACGTCCCCCACATCGGCTGACCCCAGACGGCCCCGGTGATCAAGCCGATCAAGGTCATGATCAAGCCAATCGGCGCGGCGGCCTTTGCGGCCAAGGCGCTGACATGATGCCGCCGGATCAACCAGATCAGCGATGCGACCAGCATCATGACCCAGGCGTTGATCGCCATCATCGCAGCGGGCACATGCAGGAAAACGATCTTGACAGTCGAGCCCTGGCGGAAGTCGTCCGGGGTGAAGAAAAACCCCCAGATCAAGCCGACCGCAGTCACGACCACAGCCGAAATCGCCACGATCGGCAACAGCCAATCGGTCGTACGCATAAATTTCAGCGGGTTGGCATATTCCCAGACAGATCCCATGGAGTGTCACCTATCGCTCTGTTTCCATAGCCTCAAGTCCGCACGATGGCGGATCACCGAAGGTTTATCCGCAGCACAAGCGCAGATGCAAAGGGCAATAATGCCACAGCACCAGTGGTGATCCCGGCCAGAAGTGCCAAGGGTGTGTTGACCGCAAGCCCCTGCGCCCCACGGCTGACCACTTCCGCCCCGAACACCAATGTCGGAATATAGAGCGGCAAGACCAGCAGTGACATCAGCAGCCCGCCGCGCTTCAGCCCAACGGTCAATGCCGCGCCGAATGTGCCGATCACCGACAGCGCCGGGGTGCCCAGCACCAGCGACAGGATAAGCCACAGATAGGCCTCGGCAGGCAGGAACAACAGCAAGCCCAGCACAGGCGAGATCAGGACAAGTGGTAGCCCCGTCGTCAGCCAATGCGCCAGCGCCTTGATCGAGACGACCGCCTCCAGCGGGACAGGCGCTGTGGCCAGCAGATCAAGCGACCCATCTTCATAGTCCAGCGCGAAAATCCGGTCGAGCGACAGCAGGCAGGCCAGAAGCGCCCCAACCCACAAGATCCCCGGCGCGATCACTGCCAGCGTCGCAGGCTCCGGCCCAACCCCCAAAGGCACAAGAACCGCAAGGATCAGGAAAAAGGCAAGCCCCAGCCCGAAGCCCCCGCCAGCCCGCAGCGCCAGCCGCAGATCGCGCGTCAACAGCGCGATCACAGGAACGCCTCGTCAAAGCCGCCTGCGCCCAGATCCGGCAATCTTGCCTTAAAGGGCGCGAGGTCGAAGATATCAGCCTCTGGCAGTCCCAGATCGATATGCGTGGCAACAAGCGCGCAGCCCCCATGCCCCAGATGCGTCCGCACCACCTCACCGAACAGCGCCACAGACTCTGCATCCAGCGAAACGGTCGGCTCATCCAGCACCCAGACTGGCCGCCCAGAGACCAGCAGCCGCGCAAGACCCAGACGCCGCTTCTGCCCCGCGGACAGATTCTGCGCAGCGCGATCTGCCAGCGCACGCAGATTCATCTGTTCGAGCGCAGGCTCTATACCCGCTTTGCCATATATCGCGGCCCAGAATTCCAGATTTTCGCGCACGCTCAAGGTCCCCTTGATCCCATCGGCATGGGCTGCGTAAGCGATGCTGTCAGGGGGTGCAGAAATCGTGCCTGCAAGCGCGGGCTGCAATCCGGCGACACTGCGCAGAAGTGTTGTCTTGCCGCTGCCATTGGGTCCGCGCAACACCAGCGCCTGACCAACGTCCAGCGCGAAGCTCACACCCTCGAGGATCGGCACCCCCCCGCGCGCGACCGCCAGATCAGAGACGCGCAGGGTCACATTTCACTCCGACCAGCTCTCATTTTCTTGCTGAAAATACTCAAATTCCACCCTCAGCCCACAGGCAGGACCGCCAGGGCGACGCGCCGCGCCTCTGACAGAAGCACATTATAGGTCCGACAAGCGGCCGGGCTGTCCATCACTTCCACGCCAAGCCCTGCGTCTTCCAGAACCTCGCGCAACACGGGCGGGATATGCGCGATCTGCCCGCCAG
>SKIM01000100.1 GCA_007116445.1 Natronohydrobacter sp. | reverse complement strand
GCGACCGGCAAACACGTCACCCATGACGAAGCCGATGCCTGGCTGGCCCGGCTGGAAGCGGGCGAAGAGGCCGCAGCGCCCGAATGCCACGACTGATCTGGTCGCCCGCAGCGCTGCGGGATGTCGAACGCTTGTATCGCTTTCTTGCCGAAAAGAACCCCGATGCCGCCCGCCGCGCCGCAAAATCCATCCGTGCGGGCATGAACATTCTTCGTGATCAACCGGGCGCAGGGCGGCCCGCCGCTGATATGGAACCGGAATTTCGCGAGTGGTTCATCAGTTTTGGCGATAGCGGCTATGTGGCGCTCTATCGGTTTGATGGCGAGGAGGCGGTGGTTCTGGCCCTGCGCCATCAGCGCGAGGCGGGGTATTGAAGGCAACGGCGGACACGATGGATCAGAAAGTGCCATCGTCGGGGTCGGTTTCCTCTACATCATCATCCCCCGCAGGCGCGCGTCTCGTATTCGCACCACCCACACCCAGGCCGAAATCAATCGTCCCGTCGCGCAGGCCGATGCCCAGATCGAGGCCGGTATAGCTGTTATTCCCCAGATACCCCGCGCCGATGGTCCCGCGCCAGGACTGGCTGCCGAACATGTAATCCACGCCCAGCGACCCCACCGCGCGGTTGCGGCGGTTATCCGAGAACACCCGCAGCCCGACGCCCGTATCCACCCCGCGCGCGCCGAAGCTGAAGGACAGCCCCAGACCAACCGTCGGCTCCGCCGCAGCAGGGGCCGCGAGCATCGCAGGCAGGGCGCAGATCAGAGCAAAACGGCGAAGGGACATGGCAATACCTCGGAATGACACTTCGGTGGCATTACAAAAGCTCTTGCGGCTTTGCAGGTTAATAACGCGGGCAGTTAAACCCTGCCCGCAAGCCCCGTTTTGCCGGGACATGTGCCAGTTTGGCGTCAGGGGCGAAGGATCACGCTGACCCGGGCGTTACGCCGGGACCGGCTCGGCCATGCCTTCGCGCGCCATGATCCGGGCAGGCTGGCAGCCCGGGCGCGTTGCATCGCCCAGCGCCAGCAGGCGTTCAAGCGACTCGTTGCAATCGACCAGATCGCCCAGCATCAGCGGATCGAGCGAAGCATAGAAAGCCTCGACGGCGCGAACCAGATGTGCCTGCATCCGGCAGGCGCTGCGCAGCGGGCAGGTATTGCCCTCGGACAGGCATTCGATGAAGGGCAGATCGGCCTCGAATGTGCGAAACACCGCGCCGACGCTGATCTCATCAGCCGGGCGGGCCAGAACGAAGCCGCCGCCGCGGCCGCGAATGGTGGTCAGGAATCCGGTCTGGCCAAGCTGGTTGATCACCTGCGCCAGGTGATTCTCGGAAGCGTTCACGGCCTTGGCGGCCTCGGATTTGCGGACGATCCGGCCGGGATTGGTGGCGCAGACCATGAGTGTGCGCAGGGCCAGGTTGGTTCGGACGGTCAGGCGCATCGGATTTTCGATCTTTCTGAAACGTGAAGCGGTTTCCGTGAGGCTATAACATGCCGCGTGAAGTCACCTTGATTTGGATCAAGGGACAACCCGCAGCGGTATGCGATTGCATTCTTCAGGCAGAATGTGTAACACATATGTGAATATTGCTATGTTTGCGTCTTTGAGGAGGGACGGAATGACCGACAAGCTGGACATTGCTGCGACGCGTCGCGGTTTCCTGACGCTCGCCGCCGGCGGTGGCGCCGCGGCCGTGGCAGCCTCTGCGGCGGGGCAGGGCGCGCAGGCGCAAAGCGTGCGCAGCAACGCCCGCATCGTGATTCTGGGCGCCGGTGCGGGCGGGGCCGCGATGGCCAACCGCCTCGCACAGCGGCTTGACGGGGCGCGGATCACGGTCATCGACGGGCGCGCCGAGCATTGGTATCAGCCGGGCTTCACGCTGATCGCGGCCGGGCTGCGCGGCGCGGGCTACGCGAAAAGCTCGACCACCGGCTGGCTGCCGCGCGGGATCGACTTCATCGCCGACTATGCCGCCGAGATCGACCCCGAGGCCAACCGCGTCACCACGCTGGGCGGCCAGCATGTCGAATACGACTACCTGATCGTCTCGACCGGGCTTGAGCTGAACTGGGACGGGATCGAGGGCTTCGATCTGTCGCTGGTCGGCCCCGAGAATGGCGTCAGCGCCCATTACGCCAGCCCCGAGATGGCCGAGCTGAGCTGGCGCGCGCTGGACAAGTTCACCGATGACGGCGGCGTGGGCCTGTTCGGCCGCCCGGCGACCGAGATGAAATGCGCCGGTGCCCCGGTCAAGATCTGCTTCCTGGCCGAGGATATCGCCGACCGGAAGGGTAATCGCGGACGCACCGAGTTCATCTACAACGCCCAGACCACCAACCTGTTCGGCCTGCCGGTGGTCCATCACCGCGTCACCCAGTTCATGGATGAGCGCAACATCGAGTACCGCTACAGCCATGTGCTGAAGTCCATGGACCCGGGCCGCAAGATCGCCACCTATGCAACCCCGGATGGCGATGTGGAAACCGGCTATGACTTCATCAATGTGGTGCCCCCCCAGCGCGCCCCGCAGGTGATCCGCGAGTCCGGCCTGTCGCATCCCGAGATGTGGCTCGATCAGGGCTGGATCGACGTGGATCGCGGCACGCTGCGCCATCTGCGCTATCCGAACATCTTCGGCGTCGGTGACATCAACGGCGTGCCGCGCGGCAAGACCGCAGCCAGCGTGAAGTGGCATCTGCCGGTGGTCGAGGATCATCTGGTCTCGGAAATCCAGGGCCGCGAGGGCACGCAGATCTTCAACGGCTACACCTCCTGCCCGTTGATCACCCGCATCGGTCGGGCGCTGCTGATCGAGTTCAATTACAGCCCGAACCTGCAGCAATCCTTCCCCGGCGTGGTCTCGCCGCTCGATGAGCTGTGGATTTCCTGGGCGATGAAGGTCTTCGCGCTGAAACCCACCTATAACGCCATGCTGCGCGGCGTCGCCTGAGCGCCGGACAAAGGGGAGACTGACCCATGGAAGAAATGAGCATTGGCGTTCTGATCGCCGTTTTCGAGGAAATGTTCGGTCGCGTCTGGTGGTGGGCCATGGTCGTGGCGGCCGTGGTGATCACCGCAGCCTATATCTACGTGCTGATCCGCGACCGCAAGAAATCCATGCGCAAGTTCCTGATCGCGCAGCTGTCCATGCCGATCGGCGCGGTCGCGGCGGTCTGGTTCGTGCTGGCGCGGACCGGATCCAGCCTGTCGCACATGGGCGGCCCGCTGGACTGGATCGCCATGCTGGGCATCGCGGCGGCCGGGGCCATTGGTTGCGCGATCCTGGTCTATGTCGTGCAGGCCCTGATCGCGGGGCCGGCGAAACATGGCGAGGCCGAGGGCTGATGCCTTGAATGCGGCCCGTCACGGGCGGGCCGCACCAAAAACGCTGGACATTTCTGATCTTATCTGTCAGGAATATGCGACCGGCAAGCTGATCCGCCAGCCGACCCTGCAACGAGGTTTCGCGGCATGATCGTCTGCCATTGCCAAGCTATCACCGACCGGGACATCCACAGCGCCATCGACTGGATGCGCGCCGCGGATCCCGAGACACTGATCACCCCCCGCAAAATCTATCG
>SKIM01000083.1 GCA_007116445.1 Natronohydrobacter sp. | reverse complement strand
GGCGTTCGGGCTTTACACGGCCGAGAATATCGGCAATCCCTTCGCCATCGCGCTGGACGGACAGGTGATCTCCGCGCCGGTGATCCAGAGCCATATTCCCGGCGGCTCCGGCATCATCACGGGCCGCTTCACGCCCGAGGAAACCAGCCGCCTTGCCGTGCTCTTGCGCGCAGGCGCCCTGCCGGCCGAGATGGATTTCCTTGAAGAACGCACCGTCGGGCCGGAACTGGGGCAGGACAGTATTGACGCAGGGCGGATCGCCGCGATTGTCGCGATGATCGCCGTGCTGGGCTTCATGTTGGCGAGCTACGGCATTTTCGGGGTGATCGCCAATATCGCGCTGATCCTCAATGTGTCGATGATCTTCGCGCTTTTGTCGCTGATCGGGGCCACGCTGACCCTGCCGGGGATCGCCGGGATCGTGCTGACCATCGGCATGGCGGTCGATGCGACAGTGCTGATCTTCGAGCGGATCCGCGAGGAGATGCGCACTGCCAAGGGGCCGGCGCGCGCCATCGAGCTTGGCTATGACAAGGCGCTCTCGGCCATTCTCGATGCCAATATCACCACCTTCATCACGGCGCTGATCCTGTTCGCGATGGGGTCAGGCCCAGTGCGCGGCTTTGCGGTCACGCTTGGGCTGGGGATCATCACCTCGGTCTTCACAGCACTCTTGGTCACGCGTTTGATGATGGTCATGTATTTCGAGCGCGCGCGCCCGAAAAAACTCGCGATCTGAAGGGGTTGGGGATGAGACTTAAACTGGTTCCACAAGACACTTCGATCGATTTCTTCCGCCATTGGAAGACGACTTTCGGTGCCTCCGCGATCGCGATGGTGCTCTCCATCGTGGTGTTCTTCATCATGGGGCTGAATTTCGGGATCGACTTCCGGGGCGGCACCTCGATCCGCACCGAGGCGCAGGCTCCGGTCGATGTGGGCGCTTACCGCGCGGCGGTGCTGCCGCTGGGCTTTGGCGATGTGGCCATCACTGAGGTGTTCGATCCTGCCTTCGGCCCCGACCGGAACGTCGCCATGGTGCGCATTCAGGCGCAGGAAGGCACTGAGGCGATCACCTCTGAGCAGATCAACGCGGTGCGCGAAGCGCTGGTGGCGGTCGATCCGACGCTGACCTTCGCCGCTGTCGAGTCGGTCGGGCCCAAAGTGTCGGGCGAGTTGATCCGCTCGGCGGTGATTTCGGTCGTGCTGGCACTGGCAGCGGTGCTGTTCTACATCTGGCTGCGCTTTGAATGGCAGTTCTCCGTTGGGGCCGTGGCCGCACTGGTGCATGATGTGGTGCTGACCATCGGCATCTTCAGTCTGCTGCAGATCCGTTTCGATCTGGCGATCATCGCAGCGCTTCTGACCATCGTGGGCTATTCGCTGAACGACACGGTCGTCGTCTTCGACCGGGTGCGCGAGAACCTGATCAAATACAAGAAACGCCCGTTGAAAGAGGTGCTCACGCTCTCGATCAACGAAACCCTGTCGCGCACGGTCATGACCTCTGTGACCACATTGCTGGCACTTCTGGCGCTGTTCATTCTGGGCGGCGATGTGATCCGGGGCTTTGTCTTCGCGATGATCTGGGGTGTGATCGTGGGGACGTATTCTTCGGTCTTCGTGGCATCAAGCGTGCTGTTGTGGCTGGGCGTCAAGCGCGACTGGTCGAAGAATTCCGGCGACACCGCTGGCACACAATTCGGAGTGAAGGAAAACTGAGATGCAACTCTCCGAGATCGATTTCGGTTCGCGCCAGCCCATCGAGGGCTATGGTCCCGATTTCTTTCGTCTGGCGGGGGTGGTGCATCCGGCACCTGTGATCTTCGTGCCCGGTCAGGTGCTCGAATGGCGCGGCTATGACGATCGCGCGGCACTTCTGGCACTGGCAGGGCAGGTCGATGTGCTGCTGATCGGCACAGGCGGGCAGATCGCCCATATCCCGCAAGAGCTGCGCGCCGCATTGGAAGAGGCGGGCTTGGGTGTCGAGGCGATGGACAGCACCGCCGCCTGCCGGACCTATAATGTCCTGCTGTCTGAAGCGCGGCGCGTCGCTGTCGCCTTGTTGCCAGTGGGCTGAGGGCGCAATTTGAGGGGGCCGGGCCAGACAATTGAAATGCGGGGGCCAGTGGCATGAGCCTTGCCGTGACCGCTCTGGCCTGTGCCCGCGGGGGTGTGCCCTTGCTTGAAGGCGTGAGCTTCGCGCTGCGCCCCGGCGCGGCGTTGGTGCTGCGCGGTCCCAATGGCTGCGGCAAGACCACGCTTCTGCGCTGCGTTGCAGGTCTGCAACCCGCGCTCGCAGGCGAGATCGCGGCCGCGCCCGACGCGATCGCCTATGCCGCCCATGCTGACGGAATCAAGGCCACGCTGAGCGTCGCGGAAAATCTGCGCTTCTGGGCCGCGATCTACGGGACGACGGATATAGAGACCGCGCTGGAGCGCATGAACCTACGCGCGCTCGCGGATCGTGCGGCGCAAAACCTCTCGGCCGGGCAGAAGCGGCGGCTGGGGCTTGCACGGTTGATGGTCACGGGACGGCCTGTCTGGGTGCTCGATGAGCCGACGGTTTCGCTCGACATGGCCTCGGTTGCGCTGTTTGGTGGCGTCGTGCGCGATCATCTGGCGCGCGGCGGCATGGCGCTGATCGCCACGCATATCGACCTTGGCCTGCCCGAAGCAGAGGTGCTGGACCTCACGCCCTTCAAGGCGCAATTGCCTGCAGCGGGATCGGGCGATTTCGACGAGGCCTTCCTGTGATCGCGCTTCTGACCCGCGATCTGCGCCTGGCTCTGCGCGCGGGCGGCGGCTTCGGGCTGGGGCTTGCGTTTTTCCTGATCATGGCGGTGCTGGTGCCGCTCGGCGTCGGGCCGCAGCCTGCCACCCTGTCGCTGATCGCGCCCGGAATCCTCTGGGTCGGTGCGCTTCTGGCCTGTCTCTTGTCGCTCGACCGCATCTTCGCGCTCGATTTCGAAGACGGCTCGCTCGATCTGCTGGCCACGGCCCCGGTGCCGCTGGAAGCGGTCGTCACGATCAAGGCGCTGGCGCATTGGCTGACCACAAGCCTGCCGCTGGTGCTGATCTCGCCTGTGCTCGGGCTGCTCTTGTTCCTGCCCGCTGAAGCCTATCTGTGGCTGATCCTGTCGCTTCTACTGGGCACGCCTGCGCTGTCGGTGATCGGGACATTCGGGGCGGCGCTGACCGTGGGGCTGAAGCGCGGCGGATTGTTGCTGTCGCTTCTGGTCCTGCCGCTCTATATTCCGACACTGATCTTCGGCGCGGAGGTGGTCAGCCGTGGGGCGATGGGTTTGAGCGTGGGCACGCCGCTCGCGCTTCTGGCGGGGATCACTGCAGGGTCAGTGGCGATCCTGCCCTTTGCCTCCGCGCTTGTGCTGCGGATAAATCTTCGGTGAAACGCAACCGGGCTGGCTTGCAGCCCTGTGATGGGATGGTAATTGAAGCACATGGCATCTGTCTGGGAATACGCGAACCCGCTGAAATTCATGCGCACCACGGATTGGCTCCTGCCGGCTGTGGCGGTGGCGGCTGTGGTGGTGACGGCGATAGGGTTGATCTGGGGGTTTTTCTTCACGCCCGATGATTTTCGTC